>CAZBXN010000042.1:10481-11720 GCA_964496015.1 uncultured Lachnospiraceae bacterium
ATATGTCAAGGAGTGAAATGTCATGTACAATCCCAAATCACCTCATGCGGAGGAATTTATCAATCATGAGGAAATTTTAGACTCTCTCGAATATGCCGAAAAAAACAAAAACAACAGAGAGCTTATTGAAAGCATTATAGAAAAGGCGAAAAATTTAAAGGGAATAAGTCACCGTGAGGCGGCGGTTTTGCTTGCGTGCGAGGACGAGGACTTGAACGAAAAGATGTATAATCTTGCGCGTGAAATCAAGCTGAAAATCTACGGACGGCGAATAGTTATGTTTGCGCCGCTGTACCTTTCAAATTACTGTATAAACAGTTGTGTTTACTGTCCGTATCATGTGAAAAACAAGCATATCTGCCGTAAAAAGCTGACGCAGGAGCAGGTAAAGGCGGAAACAATCGCCTTGCAGGATATGGGACATAAGCGTCTTGCGCTCGAGGCTGGCGAAGACCCCGTGAATAATCCGCTTGAGTATATTTTAGAGTGTATTGACACCATTTACGGAATTAAGCATAAAAACGGCGCGATACGCCGCGTAAATGTAAATATCGCGGCTACGACCGTGGAAAATTACAAGAGGTTAAAGGACGCGGGAATAGGAACATACATTTTATTTCAGGAAACTTATAATAAAAAGCATTACGAGGAACTGCACCCCGCAGGTCCGAAGCACGACTATTGCTATCATACCGAGGCAATGGACAGAGCCATGCAGGGCGGAATTGACGACGTGGGCTTGGGCGTTCTGTTCGGGCTTGACACTTACGCTTATGAGCTTGTCGGAATACTCATGCACGCGGAGCATTTAGAGGCGGCGTTCGGCGTAGGGCCGCATACAATAAGCGTGCCGAGAATTTGTCCCGCCGACGATATTGACGTAAACGATTTCTCAAACGCTGTTCCCGACGCGATTTGGCAGAAGATAATCGCAATTATAAGGATTGCCGTTCCGTACACGGGCATGATTGTTTCAACGCGTGAAAGCGCGGAGAACAGAAAACGCGCGCTGGAGCTTGGCATATCGCAGATAAGCGGCGCGTCCTCGACAAGTGTCGGCGGATATGTTGAGCCCGAGAAGGAAGAGGAAAATACGGCGCAGTTTGACAGGAGCGATACGCGAACGCTTGACGAGGTTGTGCGCTGGCTTATGGAGCTTGGATATATCCCGTCGTTCTGTACCGCGTGCTACAGAGAGGGAAGAACGGGCGACCGCTTTATGTCGCTTGCAAAAACGGG
>CAZBXN010000043.1:0-11719 GCA_964496015.1 uncultured Lachnospiraceae bacterium
AAAGGAAGCTCCTAACTACAGCTATAATACACAGGGTTAAAAGGCAAATATTTTTGTACAATTTACCTATTACGCAAAAAATAAAAATATGCTATAATAATATCAATCGAGCAGCAAAAACGCGTAAGTCCGGATTACGGACTTACGCGTTTTTTATATTCAGGAGGTAAATTTATGAACAACACAACAAGCAAATTAGGTGAAACGCCCGTCAATAAGCTGATGCTTTCGCTCGGCATACCGATGATTGTTTCAATGATGCTGCAAGCGCTCTACAACATTGTTGACAGCGCGTTTGTATCGAACATTCCAGAGAACGGCGAGGCGGCGTTAAACGCGCTCACACTTGCCTTTCCCGTTCAAATGCTAATGGTTGCGGTAAGCATAGGAACGGGCGTAGGGGTAAATGCCCTTATCGCGAGAAATCTCGGTCAGGGCAAGACAATACGCGCGTCAAAAGCCGCAGGAAACGCATGGTTTCTCGCGGCGGTAATTTATGCCCTGTGCCTGATTTTCGGCATATTCGGCGTAAAGGCATATATCGGCACTCAGACATCAAACGCGCAGATATTCGGCATGGGCGCGCGATACCTGAAAATTTGCACGGTTTTTTCAATGGGGCTTGTGTTCTTTTCCATGTTTGAAAAAACGCTTCAGGCAACGGGGCTGTCGCTTTACTCAACAATAGCTCAGATTTCGGGCGCGTTGGTTAATATCATTCTCGACCCTGTGCTTATCTACGGATTTTTCGGTCTGCCCGCCATGGGTGTAGACGGCGCGGCATATGCAACCGTAATCGGACAGCTTGTATCCGCGGTTATCGGGCTCGTATTCCATCTGAAATTCAATAAGGCTCTGAAAAACGGAATTAAATATATTAAACCGTCAGCGCGCATTATAAGACAGATTTATTCAATAGGCTTGCCCGCGATAATTGCACAGGCGCTGATGTCGGTCATGACCTACGGGCTGAATATCATACTTGTCAGAGTTGACGAGGCAATGGTGACGGCTTACGGCTTATATTATAAAATTCAGCAGTTTATCCTGTTCGCCGCTTTCGGGCTTCGCGACGCGATAACGCCCATTGTTTCCTTTAATTACGGCATGCGCGATAAAGCGAGAGTATCGCAGGGTATACGCTGCGGAATATTGTACACTCTCGTGATTATGGCGGCGGGACTGGTTGTCATCGAGCTTTTTGCAAGACCGTTTTCAGCATTTTTCGGGCTTTCGGGAGCGACGCAGGAGCTTTGCGTAAGCGCAATGAGAATAATATCGGTCAGCTTTATTTTCGCGGGGCTTAATATCGCCTTTCAAGGCATTTTTCAGGCGCTCGAAAGCGGAATGGAGTCGCTTGTTATCTCGCTTTGCCGTCAGCTTGTATTCGTGCTGC
The DNA here is from genome assembly GCA_964496015.1 of uncultured Lachnospiraceae bacterium. Lineage (GTDB taxonomy): Bacteria > Bacillota > Clostridia > UBA1381 > UBA1381 > JALEPO01. The sequence continues at coordinate 1,397 of CAZBXN010000043.1, forward strand.
CCGTCGCGTGGGTCTTTTCTGTCCTTGCCGTTAACGAGCCGTCATACAGATGGCTCGTCTGGCTCACCTTCCCTATCGCGGAAGGCATTTCGGCTGTTATCGGCGCGGCATTTTTGCGGCGGATAAAGCGGAATAAAATCAACTTGTAAATATTATGGCGGAAAAACAGGAAATTTCAGGTTTAAACAATTTATGATTGCGGCGGCGCGGAATTTGTGGTAAAATATATGTATACCACAAAGAGGACGTGAGAAAAATGGCAAAAAAAATAATTGCCGCGCTGTTATCGGCGGTAATGCTTACGCCGACGGCATTTGCGGAAAAGGACATTGAAGTATATCTTGACGGCGCACAGATAAGCTTCGACCAACCGCCTGTTATATACAACGACAGAACCATGGTTCCTATGCGTGCAATTTTTGAAACGCTTGGGCTTTCCGTGCAGTGGTTTGACGAAAGCAAGCGTATAACGGCATACGGCAAGGATATAAATATGACCATGTTTATCGGCGACGACACTATCACCTTTAACAATAAGACATATAAAACCGATACTGCGCCGATAATTATGGAAAACCGCACGCTTGTGCCTCTGAGAGTTATAAGCGAGCTTCTTGATTCCGAGGTTAATTGGGACGGCGAAAACCGAATTGTCACGATTGACACCTCCAAAAGCGAATATTTTCAGGGAACAAAATTATCGGACAGCGAGCTTGAAAAAAAGATTTTGGAGCTTACGAATATTGAGCGCGCAAAATGGGGACGCGCGCCGCTTGTATGGAACGACGCGCTTGCCGACACTGCGCGGAAGCATAGTCAGGATATGGCTGAACGCGGATTTTTCAGTCACACCAACCCCGACGGGCAGTCGCCGTTTGACCGCATAAAAGCGGCGGGAATTGATTATAAAATAGCGGCGGAAAATATTGCGGCAGGTCAGGCGACGCCCGAAGCGGCAATGCAAAGCTGGATAAATTCGGAGGGACACCGCGAAAATATTATGCGCGCAGATTTGAAAGAGCTCGGCGTAGGAATTGCCCGCGGCGGCAAATACGGAATTTATTGGACGCAAAATTTTGCAGAATTGAAATAAATAAAGGCTTCCCACGCGGGAAGCCTTTATTTTATTGTCCCTCCGCCCAAAACCAAATCGCCGTCATAGAACACTACCGCCTGACCGGGTGTAACGGCGCGCTGCGGTTTATCGAACGCGACCCTTACGTTTCCGTCAGAAAGCGGATAAAGCACCGCGTCGGCGGGCGGCGCCTGATACCGTGCCTTTGCTTGTATTTTAACCTGTTCCGTCGGGAACTCGCCCGATATGAAATTCACGTCCTCCGCTGTAAGCGTGTCCGAAAATTCCATACCCTTTTCGCCGAGAATTATCGCGTTATTTTCCGCGTCAATTTCCTTTATAAACATCGGTCTGCCATACGCGCCTATTCCCTTGCGCTGACCCACAGTGTAGTAAATCAAGCCCTTATGCGTACCGATTTTTTCGCCGTTTACGTCAAAAATATCGCCCTCCTGCGGCGTATATCCCGAATAATCGGTGATAAACTTTGCATAGTCGTCGTCCTCGACAAAGCATATTTCCTGACTGTCGGGCTTATGCGCAACCGCCAGACCGTATTTTTCCGCAAGCGCGCGAACCTCGTCCTTGTTGTAGCCGCCAAGCGGCATCAGCGTATGAGAGAGCTGCTCCTGAGTGAAATTATAGAGTACATAACTCTGGTCTTTTTTTGCCGCCTTAGACATTCTTAAAACGTATTTGCCGTTTTGCCGTTCAATAATCGCGTAATGCCCCGTCGCTATGTAGTCAATATCCATTGCGCGCGCTTTTCTGAGCATTGCGTCAAATTTAAGATACTTGTTGCAGCGTATGCACGGGTTCGGCGTTCTGCCGCGCTTATATTCCTCTATAAAATTATCAACGACCTTTTCTTTGAAAAGGTCTTTAAAATTCATAACATAAAAATCAATGCCGAGCTTATCGCAGACGCGGCGCGCGTCCTCGACCGCGCTTTCGGCACAGCAACCCTCGCGCTTTGAGTTCACACTGTCCGAATACGTCCAAAGCCGCATTGTCGCGCCGATTACGTGATAGCCCTGTTCCTTGAGCAATGCCGCCGCAACCGAGCTGTCAACGCCGCCCGACATTCCTATTAAAACGCTTTTCATTTCGTCCTCCGTATTATTCGGTCAGTTTATATCCGATTTCCGTCACGTCGCCAGCGCCCATTGTGAACACAATGTCGCCTTCACTGACATTTTTCTTCAAAAACTCAACAATATCCGAAAAATCGTCAATATATTTTACGTTCACTCCGCGCGCTTTAATTTCCTCTGCCAAGTTTTCGGGCTTTGTAACACCGTCAAACTGTTCTCTCGCCGCATAAATATGCGTTAAAATCAATTCGTCCGCGTCATCGAACGCTTCGGTAAACTCATGCCACAGCGTACGCGTACGCGAATACGTATGCGGCTGAAAAACGCACCATATTTTGTTATGCGGGAAATTCTTCGCCGCCGCAAGCGTCGCCTTAATCTCCGTCGGGTGATGCGCGTAATCGTCCAGCACAACCGCGCCGTTTACAAATCCCCTTTTCTCAAAACGGCGGTGAGTGCCCTTAAATTTCTCAATTCCCTCCGCCGCAGTCTTTGCGTCAACTCCGAGCAGTCCGCATACGGCGATTGTCGCAAGCGAATTTAAAATGTTATGCTCGCCGGGGACGTTAAGGCTTAATTCACAGATTTTTTCACCGTTTTTATACACGTCAAAAGACGGATAACCCGCATGATATTTGATATTTTCGGGGTAGTAGTCATAAACGCTTTCCATGCCGTAAGTCGTGATATTAAGACCCGTGCCGTGAAGCGCCTTTTGAATATTTTCGTCGCTGCCGAGAGCCACGACATTTCCGATACCCTCCGTAAGCATTGCGAATTTTCGGAAGCTTTCGATTATCTCGTCAATACCCGAAAAAAAGTCGAGATGGTCTGCTTCAATATTTGTGATAAGCGCAATTGTCGGGTAGAATTTCAGAAAGCTGTTGGTATATTCGCACGCCTCCGTGACAAAATAATCGGATTTTCCCGTACGGATATTTCCGCCGATTAAATCAAGCTCGCCGCCGAGGCTTATCGTCGGGTCTAAATCCGCATTTATAAGTGCGTGCGCAAGCATAGAGGTTGTTGTCGTCTTTCCGTGCGTACCGCTCACGCCGACCGCGTGATGATAATTTTTCATAACGGCGCCCAAAAATTCCGCGCGGTCTACCATACGTACTCCGCGCTTACGCGCGGCAATCATCTCGGGATTGTCCTCATGAGCCGCCGCGGTATATACGACAAGCGACGCGTTCTTTATGCCTTTTTCGTTTACCGCACCGTGACCGTAAACAATATCCGCGCCCAAGCTTTCAAGCTTTTCCGTAATATCCGTTTTATTCCAGTCCGAACCTGTAACGCGGTAGCCGTCCTGCAAGGCAATCTGCGCAAGACCGCTCATGCTTATTCCGCCGATACCGATAAAATGTATCCCCGCGCCTTTTTCTATATCCGTCATGCTTAATCTTTTCATGATACAATCCTTTCATTTCCTTAAAATACCTATTGTAATAATTATATACCTCAGCGGAAAAAATGAAAACACTTTTTTGAAAATTTTATGTTTGCTACAAAATAAATGAGAAACGAAAACAGATTTAATAAAAAATGCACAAAGACTTGACAAATCTCGATATTTTTTGTATTATAATATTAGGTAAGATTAACATCACTGGACAGACGCGAGGAATTTACGTTAAGAACACTTAATGACGGAAGGTGGTGACATAAAATGGAGGTAACAGATATTCGGATAAAAAGAATTTCAACAGACAGCAGAATGAAAGCGATTGTGTCCGTTACTTTTGATAATGCCTTTGTTGTGCATGACATCAAAATCATCGAAGGACAAGATAAGCTGTTTACAGCGATGCCCAGCAGAAAGACACCGGACGGAGAATATAAAGATATAGCGCATCCGATTAACAGTGAAATGAGGACACAGCTTGAAAAGGAAATTTTAGCTAAGTATGAAAACGAGCTGAAAGATGACATAATAGATGAATAAAAACTGACAGGGTTTATTTCAGCCCTGTCAGTTTTTTTGCTTGACATAACGGAAATTTAATTATACAATTATAGACACGGCAAAAGGAGGAAAAAATTATGTTAAATATAGGCTGCCATTTATCGGCGTCAAAGGGTTATCTCAATATGGGAAAGGAAGCCGTAAAAATCGGCGCGAACACCTTTGCGTTTTTTACGCGCAATCCGCGCGGCGGCTCGGCAAAGGAGATTGACGAAAACGACGTAAAATCGTTTTTGGAATTTGCAGAGGAGCATGAATTTGCGACGCTTGTCGCTCACGCGCCGTATACCTTAAACGCATGCTCGGATAAGAGCGAAACGCGCGAGTTTGCGCTTAATACCATGCGCGACGATTTACGGCGCATGGAATATACGCCGAACCAATACTATAATTTTCACCCGGGAAGCCATGTGGGACAGGGCGTTGACGCGGGAATTGACTGTATAGTAAAACAGTTAAACGAGGTTTTGACGGAGGATATGACAACGACGGTTCTGCTCGAAACTATGGCGGGAAAAGGCAGCGAAATCGGACGCTCCTTTGAGGAATTAAAGCGGATTATAGACGGCGTAAATTTAAAAAACAAGCTCGGCGTATGCCTTGACACGTGCCACGTCTATGACGCGGGCTATGATATTGTAAATGACCTTGACGGCGTGCTTGACGAGTTTGACCGCGTTATAGGGCTTGACTATCTCAAAGCCCTGCACATGAACGACAGCAAAAACCCGTTTGAGAGCCACAAGGACAGGCACGAGAAAATCGGCGAGGGCAGTATCGGCTTTGACACAATGGTTAATGTGATAAATAACGACAGGCTGCAAGGGCTGCCGATTATTCTTGAAACGCCCAACGAACTTGACGGCTACGCGCATGAAATTTCCATGCTCAAAAACGCGTATAAGGGATAGGGGTGAAAATATGAATATTCCAAACGACCCTGTTATTTTACTGAGCTTTATAAACACCAAGCTCCGTGATTTCTATTCCTCGCTTGACGCTCTCTGCGCGGATTTAAACATAGAAAAATCCGAACTTACGAGAAAACTGCAAAATATCGGCTATTCATATAATGAGCAGCAAAATCAATTTAAATAAAAAGCTTTATTTTTAATACAAAAATCCCCTGTCAAAAGACAGGGGATTTTTCCGATTATTTTCAAATTATAAATCAATCTTTGTTGAACTCTTTGCGATTGTGACATCTGTCAAATCATAGCGGTACGGACCTGCATTCTTAACATAGCCGAAGCACCAGATTCTGATACCCGTTGCCTGCGCCTGAACGTATCCGCAGTTCTCAGCCGTGCCGATAACCTTACCGCTTGCGTCCTTAACCTGAACGCTGTATTCCTGGAAGATGTTATTGACAACTATCTTTACATGATACCACTTTTCAGGCTCAATAGCTGCTACAACAGTGTTTGAACCCTTGTTCGCCGCCGTAATCGAAGTCGGCTCAAGAGACAGCGTTCCCGCGATATAATTTGTGTTTGACGTCGGGTCTGTGAAATCGCCGAACATCAGATTGACTTTACCCTCGTGCATACGAATGTCAAATTCGCACATACCAAATTCTTTGGTGTAATTAGCCGTTGTATCTCTCTGATACATATAGAACGAACCCGCACCGTAAGCGCCCTGCTTTTCACAGCACGAATATAATTCGCAGTAATTTACATTTCTTGTGTCGTCATGCAGAAATGTTTCGCCGTGTCTGTCAGAAGAACCTTTTGAAAGCCACGGACCGCCGTCCTCAATGATATTAAGTCCGTAATATTGTTTTTCCGCTCCGCCAACCGCGCAGTCCGAAAAATCGGAATGTGTGATATAAGTAGCCGAAGCTTCCGCATTTGCAATAATAGGCATTGCCAAAACCTGAGCGCACATAGCCGCCAAAGCAATAACCGAAACTAATTTCTTTTTCATTTTGTAAAACTCCCTCTCTTTCCGATTTTGTTTGCTTTTCAGCAAACATACCATATTATTGATATAATTTTACACTATTTTTATAAAAATTAATATATAAAAATCCGATATTATAGTTTAAAAAAAAGTAAATTCTTCAAACCGTGATAAGTTTTACATCCTGCTTTGCAAGCTCTTCCGTATATTCCTCCGATAGTTCCGCGTCGGTTATAAGGCAGTCGATTTTGTCGAGCCCTGCAATCTGCGGAACTCCCAATCTTCCGATTTTGTTCTTGTCGCACAGAAATACTGCCGATTCGCTCGACTGCATCATCGCCTTTTTAATTTCAGCCTCCGCCTCGCTCGAATCAACCAGACCTCTGGCAAGCGTTATTCCGCGGCAGGAGAAGAAAAATTTATTTGCGTAATAATTCTCGCGGATATTCTTTTCCGCGACGCGTCCGACAAAGGACATATTGCGTTTCGTAAGCTCCCCGCCCACGCATATAACGTGAATATGCTCGCACGGGGAAAGCTCCGACACAATTTTATCGGCATTCGTTATAACCGTAAGCCCCATTTTTGTCTTTATACAGCGCGCCAGATGCCACGCGGAAGTACTTGCGTCAAGGAAAATCGTTTCGCCGTCCTTTATCATCTCCGCCGCGCGGTTTCCTATCCGCTGCTTGCCCTCAAAATTCACAACGCTGCGCTCGTTTATATTAAGCTCCGTTTCGTTATTATCGGCAAACGTAGCGCCGCCGTAGGTACGGACAAGCACGCCCTGACGCTCTAACTTTTCGAGGTCGGCGCGGATGGTTTCGGTCGTCACCTCAAACTGCTTTGCAAGGTCGGTGACAAGCACGCTTTTATTTTTTGTTATTATTTGTTCTATTTGACTTCTTCTTTCAACTGCCAGCATGAATTTTGTAACCTTTCTGCCCCATACAAGGGACGGGTTCGGCTTACTGAAGCGCCGCTGTTATAGCTGATGTTATATCAACGGCGTTTGCGGGAACTTCGGCGGGCTTTACATTTTCCTCAGCCTTTTCTGTTGACGAAATATCCATTGACAAATTCATTTTTATTCCGTCTGCGTTTATTCCCATGCTTATTGTGCCCTTTGATTCCGATTTCTTTTCGTCAAAGGTTGACGTCACGTCTATATTAACCGTCATCATATCGGTCATTTCCTTAAGCTCCGCGTCCGAAACGCCTGTTGCTTTCATTATTTCGGAAAACGCGTTTTTGTCAATTTTAACCGAAACGCTGTTGTCCGTTACCGTAATGTACTTATCAATTACCGAATACATATCAATTACCATATCGGCTGTCTGCGCACTCTCAACGGTCGCGTCGCCGTCCGATGCAATCGCGGATTTTATAATATTGAGTAAATCTTCTTTGCCGAGATTTGACGTATCGCCGTTTAAAATTTCCTTATAAACATCTTTTACATAAGACGGTGTTTCCGCGTCCGCAAACACTTTATCCATAAGCGTGTTTACGTCAATACTGTACCAGCTGCCGGCAGCTACCGTTTTTGCGGCAAGCGCGAGTGTTTCGTTGTCTTTTGCGGCTTTTGCAAGCTTTTCCACGGCGTCGGTCTTAAAATAAAGCTTGCCGTTTGCCATAATTATCTCGGCTGAAGCGTCTTTAATGGGTTCAACGCCCTCAACAAGACCGCCCAAATCAAGGTCAAGCTTTCCGCTTGCGCTCTGAACGCCGTCAGCTTTCTTGCCGTCGCCCTTTAAGCCAAAACCTATATTGATTTTGTCCTCTCCCGTTTCCGCGTCAAGCTTCAATGCTATTTCCGCCGAAGTCGTGTTGTATTCGGGCATTGTCTTATCCGCAAGAGCCATTAAATTCGGCGCGTTTTTCTCAAAGTCCTTTATATATGTGTCGGCGTCTACTATAAGAACCGTTTTCGTCGCGCTGTCCCAGCCTATCTGCATACCGAGCGCACTGCTGATAAAGCGGATGGGAACAAGCGTTCTGTCGTTCTTGATTATCATAGGTCTGTCAAGAGTAACCTGCGATTTCTGACCGTTTTCGTCTATGTAAATTACACTGTCCTCCAAAGTGAACGTAATCGTCCTGCCGTTAAGCGACGCCGTTACCAGTCTTGACGCGTCGTCATAGCTTACCGTCGCGCCCATATTTTCAAGCGCAATTCTAAACGGCAGCATGGTGCGGTCATTTATAATCTCGGGAACAGCGTCCTTATACTGCATAAGCTGACCGTTGTATATAATGTCTATTCCCTTTGTGTTTGCCGCCGCGGTATCTATCGAAGCCGAAAATCCGCTCGCGAACGATGTTACCGCGCTTGTCAGCGTAATTGCCGCCGCGGCTAAAACTGATATTATTTTTTTCATATTTTTACCTCTTTCCGTCTTTAAGACTGTTTATCTTCTTTAATTATACACCTGCGCAAATTGAAAGTCAACCGAAAATTTCCCCGCTTCTGCCGAGAATACCGTTTACATACGCAAGCACAACGCCGTAATTCGTAATAGGCACGCCAGCCGTTTTACAGAACTCTATGCGGTTATTCATCGCGCGCGAATTTATCATACAGCCGCCGCAATGTATAACAAGGTCGTAATCGGCGAGATTATCGGGAAAATCATGGTGTACGTAATAGTCGAATGTCAAATCCTTACCCGTTTTCTTCCTCAGCAAATTCGGGATTTTAACCCTGCCTATATCCTCATGCGAGGAATTATGCGTACACGCCTCCGCCATAAGGATTTTACTGCCGTCTTTTAAGCTTTCTATAGCGTCCGCGCCCTTTATAAGCTCCCTCAAATCGCCCTTCATATTCGCCATCATCATTGAAAACGACGTGAGCTTTATATTTTCGGGAACGGTTTGGGCGACGAATTTAAACGCCTGCGAATCGGTTACGACAAGGTCAATTTTATTGAGCTCCGCTATTGTTTCCTCAAGCTCCGTATCGCGCGTTACAACGCATTTTATGCCGTGGTCGAGGCAATCGCGCAAAAACTGTACCTGCGGTAAAATCAATCTGCCCTTTGGCGCTTCCGAGTCAATCGGCACAACCATCACAACCGTGCTTCCCTCCTGCAAAAGGTTTCCTACCATTGTTTCGTCATTAACGGTAATTTTTGAAAGCTCCGATTGCAGACGGTCTTTTAAGGCTTCGACCGATTTTTCGTCCTTTACCGACACAAAAACCGCATCGGGATATTTTTTTCTTAAACCGGCAGTATCGCATAAATCGCATTTTGTAAACACGAGCAAATGCCCGATTTTCATTCTGTCAAAATCCGCCTTTGCCGTTTTGTAGTCGTCCTCGGAAAAATCGGCGCAGTCCGCCGCGTAAATCGCAAAATCGGTACGGTTTAAAATTTTTTCCGTCTTTTTAATTCTCTGCTCCCCTATCTCCGACTTGTCGCCAAGACCTGCCGTATCGGTAAGCGCGATAGGTCCAAACGGCAAAAGCTCCATAGCTTTCGTTACGGGGTCTGTCGTCGTCCCTCTTTTTTCCGACACTATCGCCATATCCTGCCCGAGAAGTCTGTTAAAAAGCGAGGATTTCCCCGCGTTGGTGTTGCCGAAAACAGACACGTGCACGCGCGATGCTATTGGTGTTTTTTCCATTATTTTACACTTCCTTAACTATTTTGTCCGAAACGCCCAAAGCTTATTAAGCAGGAAGTTTATCGGCACTATTATAAATATTATAAGCACGGGCGCAAGCACATTTGACATTCCGATAACCGTAATAAACAGCCAGAGCAATATTGTTTTTAAGCCCAAGCCCGTGACGGCGTATGAGGAAACGGTCTTAACGTATGACTGAAAACGCGAGCGTGTTTCGTCCTCACCTTTTGCAAACACGTATTTGTCGTTCCAGTAAAACGCGTTTGACACGCTTACGGCAAAGCCGATAAAGCTTGACGGCAGATACGCTTTGTCGCCGAACAGGTTAAAATACTCGAATATTTTCAGCGAGACGAAATATGCCGCATAGTCAATCAGCGTGTTCATCACGCCGACCATGCCGAATTTTACAAACTGCATTAAAGCCGCCCACTGCGCGTCGGATATGCTTTTGTTAAACTTCTTTAAAACTGCGTTTATAATCTTATACGCAAGATTGCTCACAAAATGCCATATTTTTCTTATTAAGTTTATCATTCTTCAATACCTCTCTACATCCAAAATGCGATTAAATGCTGTACGGTATAATATAACTGCGGATATGCGCTCTGAATGGAGTCTTCCTCGTGCGCGAAGATTGTCAAAAA
>CAZBXN010000044.1:0-11353 GCA_964496015.1 uncultured Lachnospiraceae bacterium
GTAAAACAAGCAGAACCACTGTTCTCACCGTACGGTAATTGCGCTTTGCGGTAAATACGCGCGGCATTTATGCCGTTTTTGCGGTGACGGGTGGCTTATGCGGCTCGTTTTTTTAATGTTTGGCAAAAGGGTATCAAGGAGGGATTAACCATAGCTAAGAATGATTTACAAATCAATGAACAAATCCGCGACAAGGAGCTGCGCATAGTTACAGACGACGGCGAACAGCTCGGCGTTATGGACGCGGCAGCCGCGCAGGCGATTGCAAACGAAAGGGGCATGGACTTGGTCAAAATTGCTCCGCAGGCAAAACCGCCTGTATGCAAAATTATGGATTACGGCAAGTACAAATTTGAGCTAAACAAGCGCGAAAAGGAAAACCGCAAAAATCAGAAGGTTGTCAACATCAAGGAGGTTCAGCTTTCTCCGTCAATCGACACGAACGACTTTAACACAAAGTGCCGTAACGCAATGAAATTTTTAAAGCACGGCGACAAGGTCAAGGTCATGGTCAGATTTCGCGGACGAGAGGTCAGTCATTCGGAAATTGGTTATACTCTGCTTGAAAAATTCGCCGAGCAGCTAAAGGAAGCGGGAACGGTTGAAAAACCGGCAAAATTAGAGGGCAGAAACATGATTATGTTTTTAGCTCCGTTGTCATAATGTATTTTAATATTCGGAAGGAGTGGACACAATGCCTAAAACAAAGATAAAAACACACAGAGGCGCGGCAAAGAGATTTAACCTCACAAAAAACGGTAAGGTTAAGATGAACAGAGCGTTCAGAAGACACATTCTGAACAAGAAAACAACTAAGAGAAAAAGACATCTGAGAAAACAGGCTTACTGCTCAAAGGCAAATGCGGCAGTAATCAAAAAGCTTATTCCTTACAAATAATTTGAAAGAGAGGTAGAAACTAATGGCAAGAGTAAAAGGCGCTTTAAATACAAGAAAGCATCATAAGAAAATATTGAAGCTTGCAAAAGGCTTCCGCGGCGCGGAAAGCAAGCAGTACAGAGTTGCAAATCAGGCTGTTATGCGCTCAATGCAGAACGCGTATGTCGGCAGAAAGAGAAAGAAAAGAGATTTCCGCCGTCTGTGGATTACAAGAATTTCGGCGGCTTGCAAGATGAACGGTATGAATTATTCAACCTTCATGAACGGTCTTAAAAAGGCGAATATCGACCTTAACAGAAAGGTTTTGTCGGAAATCGCTATCGCAGACCCCGCAGGCTTTGCAAAGCTCGTTGAAGCGGCAAAAGCAGCATTATAATTTTATTCGCAATATAACAACAGCGTATCATTATGATACGCTGTTTTGTTATTTCTTTTTTTGTCCCTCCAGCCAGACAATCAGCACGGACATATCGGACGGTGAAACGCCTGAAATTCTTGACGCCTGACCGAGCGATTTCGGCTGAATTTGGTTTAGCTTTTGCCGCGCTTCAAGGCGCAGTCCGTGGATATTTGAATAATCCTGATTTTCGGGCAAAAGCTTTGCCTCCATTTTCTTAAACTGCTCTACCTGCGCGTTCTGACGTTCGATATAGCCGTTATATTTAAGCTTTATTTCCGCCTGCTCCGTTACCGCGTCGGGTAAATCGGGGCGGTCTTTGTCAACCTCGGCAAGCTTTTCATAGTCAAGCTCGGGACGCTTTAGCATATCGCTTAAATGTATGCCCGTTTTTACGGGCGACGTGCCGTATTTTTCCAAAAACGGATTTGCGTCCTTTGGCGGTATTACGGTTGACGAAAGGCGCTTTATTTCCGCGTCCACCATTTTAAGCTTATCCTGTAATTTCTGATACCGTTCCTCGCTTATCAGTCCCACGCGGTAGCCAAACGGCGTAAGTCTTTCGTCCGCGTTATCCTGCCGTAAAAGCAAGCGGTATTCAGAACGCGACGTCATCATTCTGTACGGCTCGTTTGTGCCTTTTGTAATGAGGTCGTCAATCAGCGTGCCGATATATCCGTCCGAGCGGTCAAGAATAAGCGGTTCCTCGCCCTTTAATTTGAGCGCGGCGTTAATTCCCGCAATAATTCCCTGCGCCGCCGCTTCCTCATAGCCCGACGTTCCGTTAAACTGTCCCGCGCCGTAGAGGTTCGGGATATTCTTAAATTCGAGCGTCGCTTTAAGCTGTTGGGGGTTGCAGCAGTCGTATTCAATCGCGTAGGCGCTCCGCATAATCTCAACATGCTCCATACCTTTAAGCGAGCGGTACATTTTAAGCTGCACGTCCTCGGGCAGACTTGTCGAAAAGCCCTGCGCGTACATTTCCTTTGTGTCGAGTCCCATGGGCTCAATGAAAATCTGATGACGCGGCTTGTCGTGGAATTTTACGACCTTGTCCTCGATTGACGGACAGTATCTCGGGCCTATACCCTCGACAAGCCCGCCGTACATTGCCGACCGCTCCAAGTTATCCATAATAATCTTATGCGTTTCCTCGTTTGTGTAGACAAGGTGACAAACAACTTTGTTTTCGCCTGTTTCCTCCGTTTCAAACGAAAACGGCGTAATTTTTTCGTCGCCCTCTTCGACCTCCATTTTGTCAAAATCAAGAGAGTCCGCGTGTATTCTCGCGGGCGTTCCCGTCTTGAAGCGGACAAGCTCCACGCCGATTTTGCGCAGATTTTCCGATAATTGATTTGCGGGGAACATTCCGTCGGGTCCGCTTTCACGCGAATAATCGCCAATCAGGATTTTACCTTTCAAATACGTGCCCGTCGCGACAATCACGGCTTTTACGGCGTATTCCGCGCCCGTGTGCGTCACAACGCCGCAGATTTTTCCGTCCTCAAATTTAATATCGACTATTTCCGCCTGCTTTACAAACAGATTTTCCTGTTCCTCAAGGCGGCGTTTCATTTCACGGTGATACTGCTTTCTGTCAATCTGAGCGCGCAGCGAATGAACCGCAGGTCCTTTGCCGCGGTTTAGCATTTTCGACTGTATAAATGTTGCGTCGGCAGCTTTTCCCATTTCGCCGCCCAAAGCGTCAATCTCGCGCACAAGATGACCCTTAGCCGTGCCGCCTATACTCGGATTGCACGGCAAATTGCCGATAGCGTCAAGGCTTATCGAAAACATGACCGTTTTCATACCGAGCCGCGCGGCGGCAAGCGACGCTTCAATTCCCGCATGACCGCCGCCGATAACGGCAACGTCATATTCGCCTAAAATCATATTTCACCGTCCTCCGATGTTTCCGTCATATTTTCTGTGTCTGAATTTTCAACGGTTTCATTTTCGTCAAGATATGTTATCTTAACCGCGGGCGTTTTCTTTTCCATATCGTTCAGTATCGTTTTTTCAATTACGCGCGCGGCATAGAACTGACTCGGATAGCACATGAAGCACGGGCCTATAAGTACCGTTAAAATCAGCGCAAACATCGGGTTCATGCTCAAAAACGCGAGAAATATAACAAGCGCCTGTACAATTAACAGCAAAAAATTCATGGGTAATTTACCAAGCGCAAGCAATACCGAATTTTTATAAAGCTGACCGACCGAGCATTTAAAGGTTATCATAATCTGATACAAATACGGGTGTATCATTGTGTATATCAAAATCAGCAGGAACGTGACATAACAAAGTATCAGCCATACCGTGCCGCCCATATTTACATACGCCGAATAATAGAACATCAGCGCGTTAAAGCCAAACAGCATTACAAGCACGTCGGTAAGCAAAACCACAAGGCTCTGTTTGATATTTTCCTTGAATTTTGCAAAGCCGTCGCTCATTATCCATACATGCTCGCTTCTCGTAAAGCAGCGCAGTATGTAGGCAAACGCCGCCGATACGGGCGCGAAGCCCCATAACATAAATTCACCCACGACAAACATCAGCGTAAAAGTTAAAATCAACATTCCCGCCGCTTCCTGCGTGTCCGTGCCGCCCGACGCGATAAGCACCTGCTGAATTTTGTCCTCATAGCCGATTAAAACGCCTTTCATGAAGAAATATAAAACCGCAAGCCATATAATGCTTGTAAGCGCGTACATTATATTCGCCTGCAAAAATTTTGTGAATTTACGCGCTATTATCTCCCAAAACAAGAAAAAGCCCTTTTTCTTCGGCGCGTTTTTGTCAACGCCCTTACCCGGCTTATCGTATCCTCCGCCAAAAATTCCCATAATTTGTTCCTCCGTTTGTTTTTCAATTTATATTCCCTATTGTAACATAAAAAGCTTTATGATACAATAGATACAGAAAAATAAATTCGGAGATAATTTTATGAAAACGGTTACGATTAACGTAAACGACGCGGATACGCGTCTTGACAAATTCCTTACAAAATACATGAATATTCCGTCAGGCGCGCTCTATAAGGGACTGCGCAAAAACTGCGTCCGCGTAAACGGAAGGCATATAAAAAACGGCGATTACAGACTTTGCGAGGGCGATATTTTACAGCTGTATTTTAAGGACGAATTTTTTAAAGAGGAAAAAACCTTTGTCCCGATTAAATCAAATCTAAGCATAGTTTACGAGGACGAAAATATTCTTATTATAAACAAAACGGCAGGAACGGTTGTCCACGCCGACGACAAGGGAACAAAAAATACGCTTATCGCTGAAATTCAAAGCTATCTGTTTAATAAGGGCGAATACAATCCGCAAAACGAGCACAGTTTTGCGCCCGCGCTTTGCAACCGCCTTGACAGAAACACGGGCGGGCTTGTAATCGCGGCGAAAAACGCCGCCGCGCTCCGCATAATAAACGAAAAAATTAAAAACAGGGAAATAAAAAAATTCTACCTCTGCATAATCGAAGGACACCCAAAAAAAGAGGACGAACTGACGGCGTATCTGACGCGCGAAGAAAAAATCGTGTCGGTATCCGACACGATTTTGGAAAACGCGAAACAGGTTCGTCTTAAATATAAGGTACTCGCCGAAAATAAAGCGTCATCTCTTGTTGAGGTTGAGCTGCTGACGGGCAGAACGCACCAAATCCGCGCGCAGCTTGCCTATATCGGACACCCGCTCGTCGGTGACGTAAAATACGGCGCGAAGAAAACCGAAAACGGTTATTCGCTTATGAGCTATAAGCTGTCGTTTGATTTTACATCGGATGCGGGAGTTTTAAATTACCTTTCGGGTAAAGCGTTTACCGTTTCGGTGGATTTTGCCAGAAGCTTTTCGCAAAATTCGTAAAGGTCTTTTGCCGCGTTCGGCTTTCCCAAATGCTTGACACTCTCATGCAGAAGCGCAACGCGCCACGGACACGAAAACAGCTGATGAAGCGCCTCCGAAACGGAATATGTGTTGTTTACGCTTATCGCCGCGCCGTTGTTTACAAGAAAGTTTAAATTCCTGTCCTCCTGACCGGGGAGCGGGTCAGTCGTAATCATAGGCAGACCTTTTGCAAGCAGCTCCGAGGTCGTAAGACCTCCCGGTTTTGAAATTATAAAGTCCGCCGCGTCCATCATCACGTCAACATTATCTACAAAGCCGTATGCGATAACTGTCTTTTTCCATATATATTCTTCAATATCGGCTTTTGCCTTTTTATTTGAGCCGCAGACGCACAAAATCTGAAAATTTTCGGGATATTCGTCCATTTCCATCAGCGTTTTTTTGATGTTTCCGTAGCCCATTGAGCCCATCATGACAAGAACCGTTCTCTTGTCGTCAATTCCGAGCATTTCCCGCGCTGTTTTTTTGTCAAGCTTTGACGCGAATTTTTTGCCTATCGGAATACCTGTCGGCAAAAGCTTTTTTTCACTTATCCCCTTTTTCTGCATTTCATACGACAGCAGCATGTCGGGAATTACGTAATAATCGAGAAACGTGCTTTCCCAAAACGGGTGAACCGTAAAATCCGTTACAATTCCTATCGTCGGACAGTCGAGAACGCCGCGCGTCGCGAGAATACTCATAACCACGCCCGCATAGCTGTGCGTTCCTATTACAAGGTCGGGACTGTATTCAACGACAAACTTTTCAAGCTTTTTTGAAATAAGCCGCGACACAATCGCCGTAATTGACTTTTTGTCATACGGCTCGTCCTTTTTGTTAAGCCTGCCGTAGACCTTGCCGTAGGTTTCCGACAAATATTTTGTTGACAGCAGATAGCTGTCCTGAATGGAATTACCGAGATGATGATTTATGTAATCGAAAATATCGAGCATTTCACATTCGTGACCATGCTCCGTGAACTGTTCAATCATGGCTTTCGCGGTCGAATGATGTCCGTAGCCCGCGCGTATTGACATTAGTAGTATCTTCATATTTTTCTCCTATTTTACAAGTTCCGATATATCGGCAAAAACCGCCTCCGTGCCGCCGCCTTTGCGCGGGCGGTTGAAATACAGCCGCTTGCCGTCGCGCGAAAACGACGGGTTCGGGTGTACCTGTTTCTTCCAGACCGTTTCCTGTTCGTTTGGAATTTCAAATTCCGCTATCGGTTTTTTGCTTCCTTTTTTGTATAAATATACATTCGGCGGATAGTCGGGATAACAGCGGTCGCCCGCAAAAAACTTCCTGTCGGGACTGCCGTCCATATGGTTTGAAATGCCGCCCAAAACCTCCAATTCCTCGCCGTCCTTTGAAAAGCGCGCAATATAGCTTGTTTCCATTTCTATAATCTTTCCCCTGTTAAACTGACGCGTCGCCATATATGTATTGTCGTCATACCAAAGCTGATGAACGGGCTTGTCGGGGATAATATGCGTCTTTCCCGTATCGAGGTCAATACAGCCCAGCGCGCCGAATACGGGACATTCGGGAACGCCCAATCGCATCATAACCGACGTGCCCGACGGGTTTAGCTGAACGTGGCTTACCGACGCCGTTCTTTCCGTCGCCGTCAGACCGTGAGCGCGCACCATATCGCAAATATCTTTTTCCGTTGCCGCAAGCGTGATTTTACCCGAGGCAATGTCAAGAATATATATTCCGCTCCCGCCGATTTCGGGATAGTCGGGATTTTTACCCGCAAATTCGGAAGAAAGCGAAAACGGATATTTTCCGTTTTCCGCGCAGTGGCTTTCCTTCGCGCAGATTTCATATTTGATTTTACCCGAATTGATGTCCATTATGCGGAATACGGGCAAATTATTGACGCTGTCGCGGAATACAATTGTTGAATTGTCGGTAAAGGTCGCGGACGGACCGTTGTGGTTGCCGCAGTTTACGGTAAAAATATGGCGGTGATTTGTCAAATCCCCGTTGCAAAGCATGATTTTCGTTTCCATGTCATCAAGGCTTTTTTTCATCGCGTATACGATAAGCTTTCCGTCGGGACTTTCAACGCAGCCGCCGTTCATGCCGAGAAGCGTGTTTTCTCTGTCGTTTATCCTGAATATCTTCATTCCCTCTCACCTCAATTCTTTATTGTATCATCATTATAACTTTTTTTCAATAGTAAATTAAGCATTGACCCCCTGTCTTTTTTGTGGTATTATAAAATATGAAAGGGGGAATTTCGTTGTATACGGTGGATTTGCACAATCATACAATTTTCAGCTATGACGGCTCGAACTCGCCCGAAGAAATTATCGAAAACGCAATCGCGCACGGCGTTGATGTAATCGGAATTTGCGACCATCAGTTTTCGATTAACGAAAGGCTTCCCGAATATTTCCGATATATTTCACACTGTAAAGTAAAATACCGCGATAAAATCAAGGTTCTGTGCGGACTTGAAATAGGCACGCGCCCAAAGCCCGTGAATTTGCAGGCTGCCGCAGCGGAGAATTTTGACTATGTGCTGTTTGAATGTCTTGACGATACGCGCGCTATGGATTTTTACGAATTTCTTGAATGGCGGCGGCTGTTTTCATGTAAGGCCGGACTTGCGCACACCGATATTTTTAAGCTTGGTAAGCGTTACAGCTTGGATTGGATTAAAATATTAAAAGAATACGACATTTTCTGGGAGCTGAATGTGTCGGGACATTACGATTACTATTACGATTTTCTCACAAACGAAAAAAAACAGCAGATAATAAAGGAAAGCGGCATAACCGTAAGCGTCGGCTCGGACACACATTGGGTCGAAGAATACAGGTTTAAACAATTAAGAAGAGCAAACGAGCTTATACAAAGGCTCGGAAATCCGCTTCCGTAATTCAAAGGAGATAATATGGACTTAACATCGCCGAAAACGATAAGAAATATCCAAAATCAGTTTGGCTTTACTTTTAAAAAGGGACTGGGGCAGAATTTTCTGACTTCAGGAGCTGTCCTTGACGACATAGTTTCCGCCGCGGAAATTGACGGCGGCGTTCTTGAAATAGGTCCGGGCTTCGGCGTGCTTACACGGGAATTATCCGAAGCCGCCGAAAAGGTCGTGTCAATCGAGATTGACGAACGGCTTTTGGAAGTTTTAAACTACACTCTTGACGGCTGCGATAATGTAAAAATCGTGAAAGGCGACGCCTTAAAGCTTGATTTAAAACAACTTCTGGAGGAGGAATTCCCCGACCAAAAGGTAAGCGTTGCGGCAAATCTGCCGTATTATATCACAACGCCGATAATAACGCGGCTTCTTGAAAGCCGTCTGCCGATAAAAAATATCACGGTAATGGTACAAAAGGAAGTCGCAATGCGGCTTATGGCAAAGCCCGCGACAAAGGATTACGGCGCGATTACGCTTCTTTGTAAATATTACGCCGAACCCGAGCTTGTAACGGTTGTACCTGCGGGGCTTTTCGTGCCGCCGCCGAAGGTTGACAGCGCAGTGCTTAAATTAAAGCTGCTTGACAAGCCGTCGGTTACGGTGAAAGACGAGAATATGTTTTTCCGAGTCATAAAGGCGGCGTTTTCGCAAAGGCGGAAAACGCTGCTAAACTGCCTTGCCTCAAATTTTAACTTTAATAAGGACGAGCTTTCAGAAATACTAAAAAGCGTCGGAATTGACGGCATAAGGCGCGGTGAAACGCTTTCATCGGAAGAATTTGCAAAACTATCAGATAAAATATCAGAAAGGACGAAAGAAAAATGAACGAACACAATAAAATGACCTTTGGAGAAAGGGTTTTAGTGGAAAGACGGCGCAGGGGGCTGTCAAGAGAACAGCTTGCCGAAATAATCGGAGTTTCCAAATCCTCAATCAGCAATTATGAAAACAACATAAATTATCCCGACATAGATAATGCAATTAAAATTGCCGACGCGCTCGGCGTAAGACTTGATTATCTTATTATGGACCCTGAATTTGCGAAGTATTTGGGATTAAATCACCCGATTATATTAGCTCAAAATCAGACGGATTATATGTTTTAAGCTTTTTCTTACGGCGTACCTGCCTTTTTAAAATATCATACTGAAATTTGCGGCATTTATTATTAAATGCCCTTTTCTTTCGCTTTTTTTCGCACATTATGTTTTCGCTGTCGCCGTCAATCGGCGACGCGAAAACACAAAGTCCGCATATTTTATTTATATCGTCGGAATATATCATTATGTCCTCCACCCCTACATATTTGCATACATACTGTACAGGTTTTTATAAATGCCGTCCTTTTCAAGCAATTCCTGATGTGTGCCCTGCTCCTCGATACCGTTTTCGGTAAGAACGAGAATTAAATTCGCGTTGCGGATTGTCGTCAGCCTGTGCGCGATTGTAAACACCGTTCTGCCCTTTGCGAGAGCCTCCAAAAAGTCCTGAACGATTTTTTCGCTTTCGTTATCAAGCGCCGAGGTCGCCTCGTCCAAAATCAGTATCGGCGGATTTTTCAAAAATACGCGCGCAATACTTATTCTCTGCTTCTGACCGCCCGAAAGCTTAACGCCGCGCTCGCCGACATAGGTGTCATACCCCTGCGGAAGAGCCTCAATAAACTCATGCGCGCCCGCGCGCTTTGCCGCCAAAATTACGGCTTCGCGGCCGGCTCCGGGCAGACCGTAGGCAATATTTTCATAAACCGTACCCGAAAAGAGATACACCTCCTGCTGAACAACGCCGATTGAGTTTCTTAAGGACGGCAGCGTTACGTCGCGTATATCCGCGCCGTCAATATAAATCGCGCCGTCCGTAACGTCGTAAAATCTCGGAATGAGATTGCAAAGCGTCGTTTTGCCGCCGCCCGACGGTCCGACAAGCGCGACGCTGTCGCCCTTTTTAATATCAAGATTTATATGCGTCAGCACATTTGTTTTGTCGTCGTTATAATGGAAGCTTACGTCCTTAAATTTAATATTTCCCTTAACGTCCGTTAAGTCCTTCGCGTCGGGCTTGTCGGTAATATCAACGGGCGCGTCCATGATTTCAAGAAAACGCTCAATGCCCGTCATGCCGCGCTGGAACTGCTCGGTAAACTGAATAATCGTGCGGACGGACGCGAGCAGCGTGCTTACGTAAAGCAGGTATGCCGTCAAATCTGCGGGGTTTATCATGCCCTTTATCATGAAAACCGAGCCCGCGACAACGACTGCGAGATACATCATGCCCTCAAAAAAGCGGTTTGACGTCTGGAAGCCCGCCATATAGAAATATCCCGTTTTCTTCGTGTCAAGAAATTTTCTGTTGCCGTCCTCGAATTTATCTTTTTCAATGTCCTCGTTCGCGAACGATTTCACGACGCGAATACCGAGAAGCGTGTCCTCAACCTGCGCGTTAATTTCGCCTATCTGGTTTCTCTGCGCCTTAAACGCGCGGCGCATACGGATATTGAAGAATTTTACGAACACTATTATTATAGGAAACGCCGCGAAAATTATAAGCGTAAGCGGCACATTCACGCCGCAGAGAATTATAAACGACACGACAATTTTGAGCGTGCAGATAAAAAATTCCTCGGGGCAGTGATGCGCAAATTCCGTAATGTCAAACAGGTCGCTTGTAATTCTCGCCATAATCTGACCGACCTTGTGGTCGCTGTAATACGAGTACGACAATCTCTGCAAATGCGCAAACAAATCGCGTCGCATATCGGTTTCGATTTTCGCGCCCATGATATGACCCGTGTCTGCCATATAGAAATTTGCGGCAGTGTCGATGAGACGCAAAATCAGATAAAACAGACCGATTTTTAATATCAGCCCTATCGTAAGCGACGCCATATCGTTTATTCCCATGTTTGTTATGTATCGGATAAGCATCGGGAACACAAGCTCGCATACGGTCGTTAATGACGCGCAGAGCAGGTCTAAAATCAATATCCCTTTGTAATTTTTAAAATACGGCACAAACCGCTTTATTAAATAGCCCATTTTCATGGGCTTTTCTTTTTTCTCCATTTCTATCACCTTACAGTATTTTATCCCAAAACCTCAAAAGTGTCAAGGCGGAAATTTGTCTAAAAAAGTATTGAAATTTCGATAAAATAAGTGTATAATGAAATGGTAAAAAATAAATAAAAGCAAGGCAAAGGCGTTTTGCATCAAAGGAGTGT
>CAZBXN010000045.1:0-11146 GCA_964496015.1 uncultured Lachnospiraceae bacterium
CTGTGACATCCTGCTTGTAAGGCAGACGCTCTCCCAGCTGAGCTAAACTCCCATACAGTTATACTGGTCGGGATGACAGGATTTGAACCTGCGGCCCTCTGGTCCCAAACCAGATGCGCTACCAAACTGCGCTACATCCCGTCGGTTCTCGCAAGTCATCAGTATTAACGACCTTTATATGATACCAAAGCTTAAATCTTTTTTCAACCCTATTTATACATGGTTACGGCTGTTTATATATGTATTATTCCATGTTTTCTTTTATTTACTCCGTTTTTCTTCTTTTTTTGCTGTTTTAGATGTCCGCAGTTGCTTAAAAAGTATATAAGCAAAGAAAATTATTCCTATATATCCGCAGATGCGATAGAGGTTATTGACAAGCGCGGAAAATCCTGCCGAGCTGCCGAGAAAACCAACCGCCGCGATAAGCGCCGCAATGGTTTTTCTGTCGCCGCCGATTATGTTCACCGCGCCTATGCCGTTTGACAGCGCGGTTGAAAAGACCGCGGCGAAAAGTACAGCCGAATACGCCGCCGCTATGCCCCTGTTTTCGCGCATGGCAAGCGTCAGAACGGGTATTTCCCCGAGCGGGATTTTTCCGTAATATATGCTGATTAAAGCCCACATAAGCGTCATGATTACAAACAGCGCAAACGCTCCCGCAAATGCCGACAAATATGCGTCGGAACGCGTTTTGAGCCGCGCCGACAGCGGACAAAGCACCGCCGCCGCGGTAAGCAGATTATACCCCGAATAGCTGACGGCGGAAAGCAGCATCGGCGCGGAATTTAAAAACGCCTGATGCTCGCGGTAACGCAGAAGATACAGACAGCAGGTGATTATTCCTATCACGAGCGCACCGCCCGTCACGGCGTTTACATTCAGCGCGCTGTCCGTTTTAAAGCTCATGATTATCCCGCATGTGACGCAGATTACAAACGCGCCGACATATTTTTTTACGCCGAAAATCATATGTCCCATTTCTCCGCAGCAGGACGCCATTACGCAGAATACAACGGCTGAAAAAAACAGCGTTATCGCTTCCGTAACGCGCCTGATTTTTTCGTTCATTAAACGCGACAGATATTCCCCGTAGCTGTCAGTGCGGCTTGCGACGCAGCCGCTTAATACAACCGCCGCAAAAAAGCCAAACACTGCCGCCGACAATATTATTCCGAAAAATCCCGATTTTCCGTATTTTACAAAAAAAGCGACCGTTTCCTGTCCCGAGGCAAAGCCCGCGCCGATAAGCGCCGCCGCGTATGCCGCCGCAACGGCAAAAATATTTTTCATTCCAGCCACCTCCGCAATATATTACTATGAGGCAGACAGGAAAAAAAGACCATGCGCGTATAAGCGGATTTTCGGATTGATTTTTTTGTCGTTTTGTGATATTATTCTATATTAAGAGGTGGTTTATATGACAAGAAAAGAACGTGTTGCGGCGCTTCGCCCGCTTCTCGATAAAGCGTACCCCGAGGTCAAATGCTCGCTGAATTATACCACGCCCGTGGAAATGCTTATCGCCACGCAGCTTTCGGCGCAGTGCACGGACGCACGCGTAAATATAGTAACGGAAAAGCTTTTTAAAAAATACAAGTCTGCCGAGGACTTCGCAAACGCCGATTATGACGAGCTTTGCGAGGACATTAAGTCCGCGGGCTTTTACCGAAACAAGGCGAAAAATATTATAGAGTGCTGCCGCCGTCTTATAGACGTTTACGGCGGACAGGTTCCCGATACTATGGAGGACTTGCTGACGCTTGCGGGAACGGGCAGAAAAACGGCAAATCTTGTACTGGGCGATATTTTCGGCAAGCCTGCGGTTGTTGTTGACACGCACTGTATGCGTCTTGCAAAACGCATAGGACTTACGACAAACGACGAGCCTGCGAAAATCGAGGCGGACTTGAAAAAGATAGTCCCGAGCGATTATCAGTTAAGGCTTTGTCATCAGTTTGTCTATCACGGCAGAGCGGTATGCAGCGCGCGTAAGCCGAAATGCGATATTTGCCCGATTGCCGAAGTTTGCAAAAGCGCGGGCAAATGCTGAAATTTTAGTCTCCGAAGGTATCGGCTATGCAGATATGCGGCTGATAGCCTTCTTTTTTTTCAAATTCATAGCCGATATTGTCCGCGATATAGTCGGCGGCTTCATCTTTTGCAATTAAAAAAATGCCGTTTTTCCAGACCTTCGCGCAGAGAACACCGCTTGTTTTCATCGCGGTATGCGCGATAAATACATGATGCTTTTCAAGATTACATAGCTTTTCCGCCGACTGCTCGGACAAGTTTATTTCTGCGATAAGAGGCTTGATGTCGCACCTTTTTAAGCCCTCCGCGGCGTATTTTATTCTGGTGTTTTCGTCTGTAAAATGGCGGAGCAGATTAAGCGTTGTCTTATCGCGTATTACGTTTTTCGAGTTTTCCAGAAGAGCGGGCGATACGTCAGAAAGCGAGGTAATATGCGGATATAGCTTTTTAAGGCTCAGAAAGCCGTTTTTGATATATTTTCCGCGCGGAAATTTGTCGCGCATATCGCTTTGAACAATAATTATTTTATATCCCGTAAGCGGCAGCGGTATATTTTGACCTTTAAAGTACGCCCAGCCCTTTTGCGCCGCGAAAATCGCCTTGTACGGCTCCGTGTATTGACTGCATAAATCAAGCGGCGCGGCGGTTTCGTAAAGCCTTGAGAGCGTGTCGAAAACAGCCGCCTTTATTACCATGTCGGAATTGAAAAATTTCGGTACGGAGCAGTCGGCGAACAATTCCGCGCCGCGTATTCCGTAATTGTACATTTTTTCGATTGTCGAAAACAAATCGCGGTAGTCCTTTTTCACTATGTCGCCCGGATAAAATACAATGCAGTTGTTGTTTGCCGAGGCCTGAAAGCGTATACCGTCGCCGTTAAGCTTTCTGCCGTAAACCTGCGCGCGCATTGAAAGGCAGCACGAAAGCGACGGACAGTATTCCGTTTCAATGTCGCCCAGCAGCGAGCATAACATTCCCATGCGCGAATATATCAGAAATTGATTTGACGCGTTGAAACGCTTGTAAAAATCCTCCTTAAGCTCGGTTAAATTCAATTATCTCACTCCTTTTTTGTTAGTTTATAAAATTCATCGCCTTTTATACGGATAAAGAGTATGAGTAATTTTAAATAATTTTAAAAAAATATTGTCAAATTCAAAAAAATGTTATATAATTAGTAAGAATATTATGAAATGACAAAATTCAGGAGGAAAAATACATGGAAGAACAGGAATTATCACAGCTTTTGCAGGTTCGCCGCGATAAGCTCACGGATTTGCAGTCAGAGGGCAGGGACCCGTTCCAAATCACAAAATTTGAACGCACGCACACATCGGCGCAGTTAAAGGAAAATTATACAATAGAAAAACGAGAGCTCACAAAACGCGGCAGCGACGAGGTTGAAATAATAGACGCGCACATTTCATCGTTTGACGGACAGGCAGTGACCGTCGCGGGCAGAATTATGTCAAAGCGCGGAATGGGCAAGGTGGGATTTGTCCACATTGCCGATATTGACGGTCAGATACAGCTTTTTGTTAAAAAGGATATTTTGGGCGAGGAGGAATATAACCGCTTTAAAAAGCTTGATATAGGTGATATTGTAGGCGCGGAGGGCGAGGTTTTCACCACGCAGACGGGTGAAATCTCAATCAGGGTTTCAAAAATCACGCTGCTTTCAAAATCGCTTTTACCGCTTCCCGAGAAGTTCCATGGCATGACGGACACCGATTTAAGGTATCGCCAGAGATATATT
Organism: uncultured Lachnospiraceae bacterium; assembly: GCA_964496015.1. Lineage (GTDB taxonomy): Bacteria > Bacillota > Clostridia > UBA1381 > UBA1381 > JALEPO01. The sequence goes on from CAZBXN010000045.1 coordinate 3,791, forward strand.
GACCTTATAATGAACGAGGACGTTAAAAAGACGTTTATCGCCCGCTCGAAAATTATTTCCTCTATCCGATCGTATCTGAACGGACAGGGCTTTTTGGAGGTTGAAACGCCGATGCTCGTATCAAACGCGGGCGGCGCGGCGGCAAGACCTTTTGAAACGCATTTCAACGCCCTTGACGAGGATTTTAAGCTCAGAATTTCTTTGGAGCTTTATTTGAAGCGTCTTATCGTCGGCGGAATGGAAAGGGTGTATGAAATAGGACGCGTTTTCAGAAACGAGGGTCTTGACACGCGCCATAACCCCGAGTTCACGCTTATGGAGCTGTATCAGGCGTACACCGATTACCACGGCATGATGGATTTGACGGAAAACCTGTACCGCCATGTGGCAAAAGAGGTTCTCGGTACTACGAAAATTGTCTATAACGGCATAGAAATGGATTTAGGCAAGCCGTTTGAGCGCATAACAATGCTTGACGCGGTGAAGAAGTATGCGGGCGTGGATTTTAATGATATTCATACGCTCGACGAGGCGCGCGCCGCGGCAAAGGAACACCATGTTGAATTTGAAGAAAGACATAAGAAGGGCGATATTTTGAATTTGTTCTTTGAGGAATTTGCGGAGGAACATTTAATTCAGCCGACTTTCGTTATGGACCACCCTGTTGAGATTTCGCCGCTTACGAAGAAAAAGCCCGAAAATCCCGACTATGTTGAGCGTTTCGAGTTCTTTATGAACGGATGGGAAATGGCAAACGCCTATTCGGAATTGAACGACCCCATTGACCAGCGCGAAAGATTTAAGGCGCAGGAGGAGGCTCTTGCTCAGGGCGACGAGGAAGCGAATACCACGGACGAGGATTTCATGAACGCGCTTGAAATCGGTATGCCCCCGACGGGCGGCATAGGCTTCGGTATAGACAGAATGTGTATGCTTCTGACCGATTCTGCCGCAATCCGTGATGTGTTGCTGTTCCCGACAATGAAACCTGCGGGCAAATAAACAGAATATGAAAAATATAACCGCCTATGGTATTAACCATAGGCGGTTTTGTTTTAAATCGGTCAAGGTAAAATCAGAATAATCCCGTTATTCTTCTTTTTCAAAATAAGAAAACATAGAGCGTAGTACGGCGATTGCCCATTGTTTTCGTTCCAAGGGCTGACCGTCTATAATCTGCTTGAACTGTTCCATAATATTAAGATTGCTGTCGGAAACGGAGTCGGACAACATATAATCGACGGTTACGCCAAGACGGTTTACGATTTTTACAAGGGTATTCAGCGTGAGACTGCGCTCTCCCCGTTCTATTGCACCCATATAGGTGTCAGAAATATCTACCGATTCGGCAAGAGCTGCTTGCGTTAAGTTTAGCCGCAGGCGTTCTTCCCGAATTCTTTGTCCTAACCTCATATAGTCCATGTTATCACCCCATAATATTATATAAGATTTTTTCCTAAAATCGAAATGTCTAAACGTGGTATTTATATTGACAATATGGGGTTATTGTGTTATACTAAGAATAAACAAATTAACTTGAATGGGGGCAATGTTATGAAATATTCATAAAAGAGCGTTATTGAAATGACGATGAATGCTAAATCTAATTTAAAATTAACGAAAGGAGGATTTAAAAATGGCAGCTATGATTGAATGGAGATGCGTTCATTGCGGACAGAAACAAACCAGAATTGAGAGTATGGGCAGACCGTTACCCGGTGCCTGCCCTAGAAATAATGCTCGTCCGCACGAATGGTTCGAAAATAGAAGATGGGGTAATTAGTTCTATCGCTGCCGCAAATATTGTAATGGTATTTGCGGCAGTTTCCATAAATTCAGAAAGAAGGTATCGTTAATGCCCAAAAAACTTAAAAAAATACCATACGACCTCGTGTCGTACATAACCATTGAGACGGAGGCAATCAGGGACGCTAACGACAAAATGATGATATCAAGCTACTGCTTAGGCAAATTAAAAACTGTAGAATGGTATATTGCGCTTTTGCGCTCGGGAAGCGAAAATTATATCGTACCTCACAGCTTGTCGGAGCTTGAGGATATTCGTTCTCAGCTTATGGATTGTCATAAAGAGATTATGCGTGTAAAAATAACAAACCCCAACGACCGTCCCATTATTGATATTAAATATCCCAAAGGATATGAAGGATAAAAAATACCGCTCGACAAATAAACAGAAAAACAAAACCGCCGACAGGCGGTTTTTTAATGTAAAAATTTATAAAAAGTTTAGATTTGTTTATAAAATATTTATAATTATGTTATACAATGTTTATAGAGAGGAATTATACTGTAAATATAAGGTACCTTATAAGCATATAGGAAACAGGGAAAACCAAACAGAAAGGAATGATTTATATGACATCAAAAAAGAGAATGATTACGGCGGCGATAGGTTTAGCGTTGGGCGCGGCGATATTTTCAGGCGCTGCTATGGCTGATTTGCCGACGTCGAGCGGCTACGAGGTCGGAAAGACCGCGTTAAAGGGCTTACTCCAAAACGAAAACTACACAATGGAAGCAAAAATGTCCATGTCGGTTGACGGCGCGGAATTTATGAGCACCGAAGTGAGCGAGCAATATGACAGAAACGGTGACGTTAAGCTCAAACGTGAGGAAAAGGATACCTCATCAGGGGATTATCAGGCTTATATGGGCACGCCGTCCGAGTATAAGAATTATTTTCAGGACGGCAAGGAAATAACGGTTTATGTAGATGAGGACGGCACAGAGCAAACAAGCATTTACAGCGGCAAGTATTACGAAACCTTCAGAAACGGAAAAGGCTGCTTTGACAGCTTCTATGACGAGGAAATCTCCGAGGACGACAGAAAAATGCAGGACAGAATTGTAAATTTTGTCGAGCTTGCAGGCGACACATTTGTCGGTGATTTGAAAAACAACATTATATATACATCGGGCGACGACAATTCGGCGACTTATGAAATGAACCTTGACGCAATGCAGATACCCGAGGTTGTAAACGCGGGCGCGGCTCTTCTGTTCGGCACAAAGGGCATTGACGAGGAAGACCCGATTGCGAAGGCTGTTGGCGAGGACACCATTATTAAAAACGTGTATCTGAAATTCACGGTTGACAGCGAAAAAAGACTTTCCTACGCGAATGTTAAGGTTACGGCGGCAGGAAACGGTCATGAAGCGGCGGCAGATATTTCATTGAAGATTTACGATTACGGAACGACAAAGCCCGAAAGAGTGGATATTTCTTCATTAAAGAACGTAACGAAATATGATGATGAATATTATGAGAAAATGAACGGCGAAAACACTGTAGAAGATGAAGACGTTGCGGAAAAAGCTATGAGCGTTACGTCTGACGGCGAGGTGCTTGACGAGGACGGCAATGTAGTAGGACACATTCAGATTAACGAAAACGGTGAAGGCGTAATGGTCGGCGGCGCAGATGGAAAGACCACAATAACAGTTACACAATAATCAGAGGAATTTACGGACATGAATGTAATAGAAATCAAAAATCTGACTAAGCTTTATAAAAACAACCGCGGCATAAAAAACATATCGCTGACGGTTGAAAAAGGCGACATTCTCGGTTTGCTCGGACCTAACGGTTCGGGCAAAACCACCGCCATGAAAGCTATGCTTAATTTAATTCACGGCGAGGGCGAGGTTAAAATTTTCGGCATGGATTTGCATGACAATTACGAAAAAATTATGCAAAAAACAGGCGCGCTTATTGAGTCGCCCGCGATATTCAAGGATATGACGGCGTATCAGAATGTCAAAATGCACGCTGCGCTGTACCCCGATATTGACAAGGCGAGGATTGAGCATACGCTCGACATTGTGCATCTGCTTCAGTATAAGGACGACAAGGCGGGCAAATTTTCGCTCGGTATGAAGCAGCGTCTTGGTCTTGCGATTGCGTTTGTAGCAAGCCCCGAGCTTGTGATTTTAGACGAACCCGTAAACGGACTTGATATAGAGGGCGTTGTCGAAATACGCGAAATAATCAAGCGGCTCAACGAGGAAAAGGGTGTGACGTTTGTTATTTCAAGCCATATCGCAAGCGAGATTGAAAAGACGTGCAGCAAGGTCGCGGTAATGTATGAAAGCGAGCTTATTGCGGACACGACAACCGAGGACGCGTTAAGGCTTCACCCGTCAATGGAGGATTACTTCCTGACGCTGGTTAAGGAAAAGAGAGGTGAGATTGTGATATGAAATCACTGATTTTAAATGCAAAAAGCGAGTTTCTAAAGCTTATCATCAAGAAAAAATACATAGTCCTCACGGCTATAGGCGTACTGATAAGCCTTGTATTCTTGGGCTCAAATATGCTGATTGCAAAAATTTCCGACGGCGAATTGGTGTTAAAATCAAATCTCATCATGACAATGCTCCGCTTTGTCACGGATATTCTTGTTCCGCTTATAGTGTTTATGGGCGTTACGGATTTATTTGCGGGCGAAGTGCAGGACAACACGATTAAAGCGTCGCTTATGCGCCCTGTTACGCGGCTTAAAGTCATGATGTCAAAGTGTCTTGCGGTATTTGTTACGGCGTGTTTTGCAATGATAGCGATGTTCCTGTCGTGCTTTGTAATTCAGCTTATTTCAGGTAGCGGACTTAAGAATATACCGTTTACACTGGCGGCGTATCTGATTGATATGATACCCGTTATGGCGGTTGTGGCAATGGCGGTCTTTATCAATATGCTGACGAAAAGCCCGACACTGGCAATGCTTTTATGTATAGTGGTATATATTTTGTTTAAATATCTCAATATCTATGTGTCGCCTTTGGGTCAGATGATTTTTACATCATTTTCGCAGTGGCATAGGCTGTGGCTCGGCAGAACGCTGCCTTTCGGCGCAATGATGTCGAAAATCGGTATTTTATTCGGTTCGGGCTTGATTTTATTTACCGCATCGTATATAATATTTGAAAAACAGGATTTCTAAAATTGCCAAAGCGGCTGTTTTAGCCTGCGATTGAATGTTGAGTGTAATTTGTCATGAAAATCAAGCGAAAATTCACGGTCTACAATATAATAATGCTGATAACACCTATTATTTTAATAGGTGTTATTTCAGTGTGTATGCTGATTACGTTTATTGTGAAATACCCCGTTGAGGAGCTTGACATTACCCGCGCGTCGCTGCTTAATCCCGCAGTGTTTTCAAAGGCGCTTGGGGAGTTTTTGAAGGGAAACCCGGGCGCGGTTATGATATTGATTGTGTGGTTTCTCGTTTGTTTAGCGCTTATTGTCGTATCGACCACCGTTGCGACGCGGCTTATGACGAGAAGCATTGAAAAGCCGATAAAAGACCTCGCAAAAGCTGCCGAAAATATCCGTGTCGGCGATTTGAGGTTTGAGGTTTTGGGAAGCGATTATGAGGAAATAAACGAATTATGCGAGAACTTTGACGCTATGAGACGCGCACTGCAAACGGCGAAGGAGCGCGAGGAGCTGATGAAAAGGGAGCGGAGTATGCTGCTCGCGAATATTTCGCATGATTTGAAAACGCCGGTTACGTCAATACGCGGATATATCGACGGTATCCGCGACGGCGTGGCAGATACGCCCGAAAAGCTGAATAAATATATCGACACGATTTATTCAAAGGCGAAAACGATTGACGATATGGTGAATAATTTGTCGGTATTTTCAAAGCTGGAGCTGTCAAGGCTGCATTTCACGTTTGAAAATATTGATTTAAACGGATTTTTGCGTGATTTTGTCGGGGATTTCCGTTTTGATTTTGAAAAAAGCGGCATTGAGCTTGTGACGGATATTGCGGAATGTGAGGCGACGGTCAGAGCGGACGCGGAAAAACTGCGTCGGGTGTTCGCGAATATTATCGACAACGCCGTGAAGTACGGGAACAAGGAAAATCCGAGGATTGAAGTAAAGAGCGAGATTTTTGACGGCGGAATTTATGTGTATATAACCGATAACGGCATAGGAATTGAGGAAACGGAGCTAAACAGTGTGTTTGAGAGCTTTTACCGTGTGGACGGCTCGCGCAGTATTAAGGGCAGCGGGCTGGGACTCGGCATAGTAAAGCAGATTGTCGAAAAACACGGCGGAAAGATTTGGCTTAAAAGCGAAGGCTTGGGCAAGGGCACAACCGCAACGGTATACTTGCCGACGGTAAAGGAGGAAATATGAAGAAAATACTTATAATAGAGGACGACAGCGCGATTGCGGAGCTGGAGCGCGACTATTTGGAAATAAACGGCTTTGAATGTGAGATAGCGTCAACGGGCACAATGGGTCTTGACAAGGCTATGGCTTACGATTACGACCTGATTATAATTGATATTATGCTGCCCGCCATGGACGGGTTTTCGGTGATTACCGAGCTTCGGAAAATCAAGCAGACGCCCGTGATTTTCCTGTCGGCAAAGTCGGAGGACATTGATAAAATACGCGGCTTGGGCTTGGGTGCGGACGATTATATGACGAAGCCGTTTTCGCCCGGCGAGCTTGTCGCGCGCGTAAAGGCGCATATCGCGCGCCATGAGGCTCTGACAAACGGCGCGGCGGATATTATCTCGCGGCGCAGTCTTATAATCAATAAGGACGCGCATACCGTGACGGTCGGGGGACAAAATGTGTCGCTCACGTCAAAGGAGTATGACCTGCTGCTGTTTCTGGCGGAAAATCCTAACCGCGCGTTTTCAAAGGATTTTCTGTTCGACCGCGTATGGGGCATGGACGCCGTGGGCGACGTTTCGACCGTAACCGTGCATATTCAAAGGGTGCGCGATAAAATCAATATAAACGACGAGAATTTTATCGAAACCGTCTGGGGTGTGGGATATAAATTTTCCTGACGGAGATTTTAAATCGGCAAATAGGGATTTTTCTATTGACATTTCAGCGGATATATGGTATTATATCTAAGCAAAGTTTGTTTTGCCGATGTGGTGGAATTGGCAGACGCGCGGGACTCAAAATCCCGTGATGGCGACATCGTGTGGGTTCGACCCCCACCATCGGCACCAAAAAAGGACTGTCATATGACAGTTCTTTTTTCATGGGAATAAGTAATTCGTTTTCGTTTTATTATTTATGCGTTTTTATATATTCTTCTTTGACTTTATCAATAGTTTTGCCGCCAATACCGAAATTTTTATCCGATACCTCCTTAATTGTAGTAACAAAAAATTCCTGTGGCACTTTCATTATCTCGGAAGATACCTCTGTTAATCTCTTTATCAATTCCTCTTTTTGGCTATCTGATAGTACGCCGCTTTCAACTGTAATATATGGCATTTTGTTTCTCCTTTCATATTTTCATTTTTACATCTTTATAAATTTGAAGTTGTCAGTTTCCTTCTTCAATCTTT
>CAZBXN010000046.1:0-11112 GCA_964496015.1 uncultured Lachnospiraceae bacterium
TATTACGACCGCGCCGTATTCCTCGGCAAATTCACGCGATACCACAAGCCTGTTGTTTTCTATATATTCCGCGTCAAGTCCCGTAAGCCGCGCCATTTCCATGGTATGCGGCGTAAATATAAGACTGCACGCGCTGTTTTCTATAATTTCCATATCCTTTGCTGCCGCATTTATTCCGTCCGCGTCAACTATTACGGGGACTTTGGAATATTCAAGCAGCTTTTTCAGAATAAACCGTATATCCTCCGACTGTCCGAGTCCGGGACCAATCAAAACCGCGTCAACGCTGTCGGCTTTTCGCAAAATCGTGTCGGCGGCGTTTTCGTTAATGTGACCGTTGTTGTCGCTTAAAGGAATTGTCATAGCCTCCGTGGTTTTTGCCTCAAGCGCGCTGTTTATTGCGTTCGGAACGGCGAGAAACACAAGACCGCTTCCCGATATAACAGACGTCTGCGCCGAAAGATACGCCGCGCCGCTCATTCCCTTTGACCCTGCGATTATCAGAACCTTTCCGTAATCGCCCTTGTGGGAATTGTTAAAGCGTTTCGGCATATTTTCGCGTACAAATTTGTCGTCAATCACATTTACCGCCAGATTTTCCTCGTCAAGAATATACTGCGGAATTGAAATATCCGCGACTGTTACCTCGCCGACATAATCGGCGGCGGGAAACATAAGCATACCGATTTTATACGCCGCGAAAGTGACCGTTTTATCGGCTTTTACGCAAACGCCGCAAATTTCTCCGCTGTCCGCGTCAATGCCGCTCGGAATATCAACCGACATCACGTATTTCGCATTTTCGTTTATTGCCTCGATTACGTCGCTGCCCACGCCGCGGACAATGCCATGAATACCCGTACCGTATATCGCGTCAATCACAATATCGTGCGATTTTATGATTAAATCAAGATTTTCCGTGTCTGTTATAAGCTCGATTTTGATGCCCATTTTTTTGATAATCTCAAAATTTATGAGCGCGTCGCCCGAAAATGTATTGCCGCATACGAGGTAAACGGAAACCTCCGTCCCGAGATTATGAAGATGACGGGCTATTGTGAAGCCGTCGCCGCCGTTATTGCCCTTTCCGCAGAATATCGCGGCGGATTTTCCGCGCATGTCAAAATCGCGGTTAAGCTCGCTTACGCAAGCCATAGCCGCGTTTTCCATAAGCACAATGCTCGGTATTGAGCCTTTTTCGGACGCCGCCTTATCGACGGCGCGCATTTCTGCCGCAAAACAAGCCTTCATGATTTATGCTCCTTAATAAATAAACACATTTCTGGGATTGAACTTTCTTATTTCCTCAATCATTTTCGAGGTCGGCTGGAAAAGCACGCGCTTTTTGCCGCCGCCCTCCTCCTCGTAATAATCGGCAAAATATACATTGCCGCGCGACTTGTCGCCCGTGACGTCGATTACCTTGCGCTCGGGGTCGGGATTTTTGTACGAGTGATTATGCTCGCTGTCCTCAATATTCGCGCAGATGTCAACATTGGCAAAATCAAAGCTTGCAACGCGTTTTCTGCCCTTGCGCGACATAATTCTGTCAATGTCAATCTCGCCGTTGGTGAGAATATACTCGTATTCAATACTTCTTGTACCGATTACAATATAGGCAAGATACCATACAAGCGCGATAAGCACAAAGCCTATACTGAACGCGAAAGAGGAAATTTGACTTCCCGCCAGCGCATATGCTGCCGCAAATATCACGGCGAGCAAGGCAATACTCAGTATCACGGCAAGAAATATAATTCCGCCGACAATCAGATAATCCTTTGTTTCCTTTTTATGCTTTATCATATACTCCATATAAACGTCCATTTTTTTTCTCCTTATTCATTCAGATATGCTTCTAATTTTGCGCCTAAGATGTGCATGGCGCGTCCGCGGTGACTTACGCTGTTCTTTTCCTCGTCCGTCGCTTCGGCAAAGGTCTTGCCGAGCTCATGCGAAAAGAAAATCGGGTCGTAGCCGAAACCGTTTTCGCCCTTGGGCTCAAGCGTAATTTCGCCCTTTACCTCGCCGCGCGCGATTATTTCCTTGCCGTTGGGGAAGATAAACGCCGCAACAGTTACAAATTTTGCCGACCTGTCCGTTACGCCCTCCATTTCCGATAAAACCTTTTGTATTTTCTCGGAATTTGCGGCGTGTTCACCCGCGTATCTCGCGCTGAAAACGCCCGGGCGACCGTCAAGCGCGTCAATACACAATCCCGAATCGTCGGCAAGCACGGGGCTGTCGCAGAGCATTGCAATGGAGCGGGCTTTTATAAGCGCGTTTTTTTCAAATGTATCGCCTGTTTCAAAAACGTCAACGTCGTATCCCGCTTCCTCCTGCGATATAATCTCAAAGCCGAGACCGCCTAAAATTTCGCTTATTTCTTTCACTTTTCCTTTGTTTTTGGTTGCCGCAATGATTTTCATATCCGCATTAACCCCTTTCCGCGTTGTGTTAAACAAACGCATTCGGTATTATTCCTTACACCATATTTTACTACATTATACATAATTTTGCAAGCTTTTTATATACGGATGGGAAAGGCGGATAAATTTTCCTGCTATTTACTTGAAATATCGCCTGTAATATGGTACAATAAATTAAACTGGATATTTTTGTACTTGAAAGGAATGTATTAAATGTTAAGATATTTTACGGCGGGAGAAACACACGGCAAGTGCTTAACGGTGATAATCGAGGGAATGCCGTCTAATGTAAAAATAGATATAAACAAAATAAACGCGGCTCTCGGTAAACGTCAGCAGGGCTACGGACGCGGCGGCAGAATGCTTATAGAAAAAGACACTGCCGAAATTCTTTCGGGAGTGCGCGGCGGCTATACGCTCGGCAGCCCGATTGCGATAAAAATTGAAAACCGCGACTGGAAAAACTGGGAGGAAATAATGGGAACGGAAAGCTCCAACGGAAAAAAATCCGTTGAATGTCCGCGCCCCGGGCATGCCGATTTGACGGGCGGTATAAAATATGACCACAAGGATTTAAGAAACGTCCTTGAACGCGCGAGCGCGCGAGAAACCGCGGCGAGAGTTGCCGTCGGAGCGCTTGTAAGACAGGCTGTGGAGCCCTTTGGGATTGAATTTAAAAGCCATGTAAAGCGTATCGGCGAGGTTGAAGATACGGACGATATTACAGCGGACGGCTTTTTTGAGCGCGCGGCAGTTTCGCCCGTGGGATTTTCAAATGAGGAAGCCGCAAAAAAGGCTATGGAATATATAGACGCCGTAAAAAAAGCGGGAGAGTCAGTCGGCGGAATAGTCGAAACCATTGTAACGGGCGTTCCTGCGGGACTTGGCAGCTACGCGCAATATGACAGAAAGCTTGACGCGAATTTGGCGTTTTCGGTTATGAGCGTTCAGGCGATTAAGGGCGTTGAAATCGGAATGGGTTTTGACGTGAGCAAAACGCACGGCTCAAATGTTCATGACCAGATTGCCTACGGAGATAACGGCTATTACAGACTTACGAATAACGCAGGCGGAATTGAAGGCGGAATGTCAAACGGTGAGCCGATAAGAATAAGCGCGGCAATGAAGCCTATTCCAACCCTGTATAAGCCGCTTAAAACTGTAAATATTAAGGATAAATCGGAACAAAAAGCTACGGTCGAACGCTCGGACGTATGCGCGGTTTTCGCGTGCTCCGTAGTTGTTGAGGCGGCTGTTTCGTTTGAAATAACAAAGGCGTTTCTTGAAAAATTCGGCGGCGACTGCATGGCGGACATCGAAGCGTCGTACAACGCGTACAAAAAACGAATAGAAAAAGATTGGTAAAAAACGGATTTTTGGGACAAAGGGGGTGATTGATTTGTCCGAAACCGAAATAATAAGGCTCTGCCGGCAAGGCGACAGAAACGCTTTTAACGAACTGGTGGAGCAGTATCAGAATCAGGTGATAAACATAGCCTACAGCATGCTTTCCGACCGTGAGGACGCGTATGACGCGGCGCAGGAGGTGTTTATTAAAGTTTACCGCAATATCAGCGGCTTTAAGGGCAAATCATCGCTGTCAACATGGATTTACAGAATTGTTTCAAATGTCTGCAACGATATGCTGAGAAGACGGCAAAGACGCGTAAATTCGGTAAGCATGAACGCTTCGGGCGGCGACGACGAACAGCAGGATATGGATATTGAGGACAGTACTCCGACGCCCGAGGAGCGGCTGGAAATTTCCGAGCAGCACCGCATATTAAGACAGGCGCTTTCGGAACTTAGCGACAAAAACAGGGAGATTATCACGCTTTGTGATATTGAACAGATGCGATACGAGGAAATAGCGGAAATTTTAAAATGCCCCGTAGGTACTGTAAAATCCCGACTTAACAGGGCAAGAGCGGAATTAAAGAAAAATTTATTAAAAAATAAGGAACATTTTTCATAAATCAGCGTCTAATAATATGAACAGAGTATGAACAGAACTATTATAAAAGAAAGGGGGAGCAAATTATGACATGTGAAGAATTCGGCGAAATGCTTAATAATTACGCGGATTTGTCGGACAAAGACAAAATGCTGATGACGGAACATATGGAAAAATGCGCTGAGTGCCGTGATGAATTTGATTTCATGATGAGTATTATTGCGCAGTTAAACACTCTCCCGAGAATTGAAACGCCCGAGGATTTTGCTGCCGAGCTTAACAAAAAGCTTGACGGAATACAAAAATCAAACAGAATTCTCGAGTTTGCGCGAAGAAATTACAGACAGCTTTCAACTGCGGCGGCGTGTTTGCTGCTTGCGGTTGTTATAGGAGCAAACGGAAAAACGCTTCTTAACAGAATACCGTCCGATACTTCGGACAGCGTAAATCCTGTTACACAGGCATTACCCGATACAACGCCTGCGCCGATAGGCGGGGCAAGCCAAATTGCGGCGAATACCGCGTCGGAACAGCCAAAGCCAGGCGCGCAGGAAAGCAAGACGGCTTCAAAAACAGAAAACAGGAAAGCCGTACAGGTTGCCGCGATAACGGGCGCGGGAAATATCGAGCCTATCCGTGAAATGTCGGAATCAATCAACATGATTGAAAAGCCCGATACGGGAATAGTAGTTCCGAGAGTGGCAGACGAAAATATAAACGGCGGAGCGGTGGCTGACAGGAGAAGCGCCGAAGCGCAGAACATGGAAAGAATAGCGCAGCAGCCGCGTATCACGTCGCTTGACGATGAGGATGACGATAACGGCACAAGCAAATTCAAAATTGCAAGAGGTATTTATTATCTGCCCGAAACAAAGGGAACGATACAAAACACACCGCAGCCCGCAGAGGACAGCAATTACAATGTCAAGATAAACAAAGACAAGGATGTGGAAATTGCGCGCGGCGTATATTATATCAAGACGGACGATGGCGTTGTAAACACGAGGGATAACGAAATTGAAATAGGTAGCGGCGACGCACAGCGCGCTTTGGAGCTTATTGAACAGTATGCCGATGAAACCGACAGCGAATATTACGTTATAAATACGGAAAAAATCACTCCGATGCTTGAGCATATGGAAAGGGAAGGGATAACTTACCAGCACAGCATAGAGGAAGAAGTAAACGAACGCGTAGGATTTAAGGTTAAGATAGATTAAAAGGGTTGACAAAAGCGCAGGCAGTAAAAATGCCGCGCTTTTTGTATTTTTACATATGATATTCGACATACGGGGTTTATTTCTCCTAAATGTTGACATACAGATGTTTATATTATATAATGAGAGTATATATTTAAAGGTTGTTTCTGAAAAGGGAGAAATAAAATGGAAAATACAGCAAAACAAAAAATTTTGATAGTTGACGACTCCGAGATGAACAGAGCAATACTTTCCGAAATGCTCGGCAGGGAATATGATATTACCGAGGCAAAAGACGGCAAAGAGGCCGTTGACATATTGGCAGACGGCATTGGGGAATTGTCGCTTGTGCTGCTTGATGTTGTAATGCCCGTAATGGACGGCTACGAGGTGCTGGAGGCTATGAACAGCCATGGGTGGATAGAAGAAGTCCCCGTAATGATGATTTCAGCCGAGAACTCGCCGTCCTCGATAGACCGCGCGTATGACTTGGGCGCGGTGGATTTTATCAGCCGCCCGTTTGACGCGAGAATAGTACATAGACGTGTTATAAACACAATTTTGATTTATTCAAAACAGAAAAAGCTTGCGGAAATGGTTGCTGAGCAGATTTATGAAAAAGAAAAGACGAGCAATCTGATGATAACGATTTTAAGCCATATCGTCGAATTCAGAAACGGCGAAAGCGGTATGCACGTCCTGCACGTTCAGACCATTACGGAAACGCTGCTCAGAAACCTTCTTAAAATGACGGATAAATATAAGCTTACGGACGGGGAGATTTCTCTTATAAGTATGGCGTCCGCGCTTCACGATATAGGAAAAATCTCAATTCCCGATGAAATTTTAAATAAACCGGGCCGTCTTACGGATGAGGAGTTTGCGATAATGAAAACACATTCGGCAGTCGGAGCGCAGATGCTTGACGCGCTGCCGTTTTATAAGGACGAGCCTATTGTAAAAACCGCTTATGAAATATGCCGCTGGCATCATGAGCGTTATGACGGGCGCGGATACCCCGACGGGCTTTCGGGAGATGAAATACCCATTTCGGCGCAGATAGTGGCATTGGCGGACGTGTATGACGCGCTCACAAGCGAAAGAGTTTATAAAAAGGCGTTCACGCATGAAACTGCGCTGCAAATGATTTTAAACGGCGAATGCGGCACCTTCAATCCGCTGCTTCTTCAATGTTTGGAACAGTCGGCGGAGGAAATACGCAGTAAACTCGCAAGCAATATAATTCATCAGAACAAGGAAGTAACAGTCAAGGACGTGGCTGCGGTTTTGGACGGAAGAGGAAGGATATAATTATGACTTTGCAGGAATGTTACGAGAGGCTCGGAGGCAATTACGAAGAAGTGCTTTCGAGAATGATAAGCGATAAGCTTGTCGAGAAATTTATGCTTAAATTTCTCGACGATAAGAGCTATGAAATGCTTCTTCAATCGGCTGAGGAAAATAATTATGAGGAGGCGTTCCGTGCGGCGCATACGATTAAGGGTATATGTCAAAATCTCGGATTTGACAGGCTTTTTCAGTCCTCAAATCAAATGACGGAGCTGTTGAGAAACGGCGGCAGCAATATTGACAGAGAGCTTCTCAGTCAGATACAAGAGGATTATAAAGTGACTGCGGACGCTATAAACGCGTATAAGGCAGAAAGGATTTAATTGCGGTATGGAACAGAAAATAAAACAGATACAGGAACAAAACGAAAGCATGCGGAGAAAATCAACGCGATTTCTTATAGAAAGTCTTATTATTATGATAATTGTCTGCGTAAGCGTGCTGTCATTGTTTGCGTTTGGCATGCGGCATGAAAGCGAAAATGTAATCGACAGCGTAGGAAATATTTATATGTCGGGAATGAGCGAACGGATTTCCGACCATTTTCAGACGACGATAGAGCTTCGCGTTGCGCAGCTTGACACTATGATTAAGAGCAATCCTCCTGAAAAGGTGGCGTCGGGTGAAATATCAATCAACAACCTTATAAATGAGGGAAAAATGCGCGATTTTAAATCAATAGCGCTGTATTACGGTGACGGCAGCTTTGATATGATTTACGGCGACGATATAATCGTCACCGACCCCGAACCGTTTTTAAAATCACTTAATAACGGTGAAAAAAAGGTTGCCGTCGCAACAACAAATCAGAACGAGAAAATTGTTTTACTTGCGGTGCCTGTATCATATTCCTACAGGGAAGGAAAAAAATCAATAGCCCTTGTAGCGTCTGTTTCGGTGGATTACATAGAGAATATCTTATCTCTCGAATCGGACGATACGGTTACATATTCGCATATTATACGGCGCGACGGGTCGTATGTAATACGTAACGAAAACGAGGTGGGTCACAACTATTTTGACAGGTTTGCAGATACAGACGTCAAGAGCGGGGAAGAAAATACGCTCGGATATATCAATGAACTAAAAGCGAAAATGGAGGCGGACGAGGATTATTCCGCAATTCAAGTCATAGACAATGAAAGGAGTCATGTTTACTGCACTCTTCTGCCGTATTCGGAATGGTATCTCGTTACGGTAATGCCCTACGGAGTGCTTGACCGCGCGGTAAACAATTTGGGTTCTACAATAGTACGGCTTCTGCTGATAGGCACGGGAGTTATCCTGCTCGTGCTCTGCATAATATTCGCCATGTATTTTAACATGACGCGCAGCCAAATCCGTGAGCTTGAAAACGCAAGACGCGAGGCGGTAATGGCAAATAAGGCAAAGAGCGAGTTTCTGTCAAACATGAGCCACGATATACGGACGCCCATGAATGCCATTGTCGGTATGACGGCTATAGCAACGGCAAATATTGACAATAAGTTTCAGGTGCAAAGCTGCCTTAAGAAAATCGCGCTTTCGGGAAAGCATCTTTTAGGGCTTATAAACGATATTCTCGACATGTCAAAAATTGAAAGCGGAAAAATGACGCTCACCATTGAGGAAATCTCATTGCGCGAGGTGGTTGACAATATAGTAAATATTATTCAGCCGCAGATAAAGGCGAAAAAACAAAACTTTGACGTGTTTATCCATGACATTGAAAACGAGGATATTTACTGCGACAGCGTAAGATTAAACCAGGTGCTGCTGAATTTGCTTTCAAACGCCGTAAAGTTTACGCCCGAGGGCGGAACGATAAATTTATCGGTATTTGAAAAGCCGTCGCCAAAGGGCGAGCAATATGTACGCGTTTATCTGAATGTCAGGGACAGCGGAATAGGAATGTCGGAGGAATTCAGGGAAAAGGTTTTTGAGTCCTTCGCCCGAGAGGACAATAAAAGAGTGCATAAAACCGAAGGCTCGGGACTCGGCATGGCAATTACCAAATATATTGTGGACGCCTTGGAGGGTGAGATTACCGTTGACAGCAAGCCCGGCGCGGGAACGGAATTCCATGTAACGCTTGACTTGGAAAAAGCGGACGTAAAAGAGGCGGATATGGTGCTGCCCGATTGGAATATGCTGGTTGTTGACGATGACGAGCAGCTTTGTAAAAGCACGGCTGCGACGCTCAAAACAATCGGCGTAAATGCGGACTGGACGCTTGACGGTGAAACGGCTGTCAAAAAAATAAAAGAGCGTCACAATCAAAACAATGAATATCAAATTATTTTGCTTGACTGGAAGCTCCCCGGAATTGACGGTATTGAAACGGCGCGCCGTATACGCAGCGAGATGGGCGAAAATATTCCGATTTTGCTTATTTCGGCTTACGACTGGAATGAAATAGAAGAAGAGGCAAAGGAAGCGGGAATAAGCGGGTTCATTTCAAAGCCGCTGTTCAAATCAACGCTGTATCTCGGACTTCGCCAGTACAGTGACAATAACTCAAAGACCGATGAAAAAGACGAGGAAAACATGACGAATTTCCACGGCGCGAAGGTTCTTGTCGCGGAGGATAACGAGCTTAACTGGGAAATTGCGTCGGAACTGCTTTCCGCGCAGCTTGACCTTGATATGGAATGGGCGGAAAACGGACAAATATGCGTTGAAAAATTCCAAAATTCCCCCGAGGGCTATTATTCCGCGATTTTAATGGATATAAGAATGCCTGTTATGAACGGATATGAGGCGACGGAGGAAATAAGAAAGCTTAAAAGAAACGACAAGGATTTACCGATTATCGCAATGACTGCCGACGCATTCTCGGAGGACGTTCAAAGATGTCTTGCATGCGGTATGAACGCTCACGTTTCAAAGCCGATTGACATTAAGGAAATTGAAAAACTGCTGAAAAAGTATTTGAAAAAATAAAAAGCGTTTGAAAACGAAAAAAACGGCATAGCAAAAGGCTATGCCGTTTTTTTTACTTAAATCTCCGTATTTTCATGGATTTCAAAATCGGCTGACGGCGCGGCGTCCGTAATTTCAAAATCGCTTGCCTGAACATTTTCCGTATTTTCTGCATTGACGGTATTTTCGGTGTTTTCCTCGTCCGTTACAAGCTCCATGCGGTTAATTGAAACCTCATAAGCCGTTTTTGTAACGGTTTCCTCCTCGGAAATGCGTTTCTGATAGTTTCTCGATTGTATACGTCCCCAGATTTTGATGTTGTCGCCGACGTTCAGGTTCTTTGCAAATCTGGCGTTACGTCCCCATGCGATAATGGGTATGTAGTCAGATTTGTTGTAGCTGCGGTTTACGGCAACAAGCAGGTCGGTGATTTCGCGTCCGAACGGCGTTGTACGGTAAACGGGCGCCTTGCAGATAAAGCCGTTAATATAGAGCGAGTTGGGGTTTTTGCTTTCCTCGTCCGTATAGTGCTTAATATCCTTTGCAAAAACGGTCAGAAGCAGCCTGTTGTCACCGTTTTCATAGCTGTTGTAGGAACGGAACTGTCCCGTTACCTCGATTTTATCGCCGATATTAAAGCTTTCGTCCATGATAAGACGCTCCGACACCATAATGCGTATATTATCATAAGTTCCGCTAAGACGCGGTATTTTGACTGTGCAGGTATAAAATTTTTCAGCGTAAATCTCATGATTTAAGCGAAATTCATCCTCTATTGTTCCTATGATTACCGCTTGGTTGTTTGATGTGATGTTATCCATGAAATGTATCCTCCTCTGTAGTTTTTCATCAGTTATATTTATTCCGTAAAAACAGAAAATATTCTATTTTAAATATATTATAAACTGATTTTCCGTATTTATTCGCAAATCATCTTGACAAAACCGCGTCAAAATGCGATAATATAAAGATAGATTGGAAATTTTTTCGGAGGCGGTAAAATATGCAAATTAAAATTCTGATAGTGGTTTTCTGCGCCGCTGCGATTTTTCTGACATTCAAAGGCGAATGGGTGCTGAAAACCGTTTTTAAAATGCCCGAGCCCTCCGATAACGCTAAAATTACTGTAAAGTTAATTGCGCTTTTAATTGCGGTTGTGCTGTTCATTATGGTATTCCGAGTCTGAATATTGACACGTTAAATATTGAATACTAAATTTATTATAACACAAATTGAGGAGAAATCAAATGGAAAATGAAAAAAATATTGCAAAAAATTA
>CAZBXN010000047.1:0-10920 GCA_964496015.1 uncultured Lachnospiraceae bacterium
GCGAGGGCGCGCAGATTTTAAAGGATTTGGGCGCGAGGAAGCTAAGAATTATGACAAACAATCCTGAAAAAATATCGGATTTATCCGAGTACGGCATTGAAATTGTAGAGCGGGTGCCGATACAGATAGCAGCAAAAAAAGAAAACGAATTTTATTTGAAAACAAAGCAGAACAAAATGGGACATCTGCTGAATTATAAATAATTAAGGAGGAAAATAAAATGAAAGTAATTGAAGGAGTTTATTCGGGCGAGGGTATGAAAATCGGCGTAGTTGCGTCAAGATTTAACGAGTTTATAACATCAAAGCTTGTGTCGGGCGCGGAAGACTGCTTAAAGCGTCATGGCGTAAGCGACAGCGATATGAGCGTTGCATGGGTTCCGGGAGCATTTGAAATCCCTGTTATAGCGAAGCAAATGGCAAAAAGCGGCAAATATGATGCGGTAATCTGCGTCGGCGCGGTTATAAGAGGTGCGACAAGCCATTACGATTACGTATGCGCCGAAGTATCGAAAGGTATTGCAGCCGTATCGCTCGACACGGGAATTCCCGTATTGTTTGGAATATTGACAACCGACACAATCGAGCAGGCTATTGAAAGAGCGGGAACAAAGGCGGGAAATAAAGGCTATGACTGCGCTATGTCCGCGCTTGAAATGGTAAATTTAATGAAGAATATTTAAAATATGAACTTACAGGAATTTTTTAGCTGTTACCCAAGAGCCGCAATGGGCTTTTCGGGCGGCGTTGACTCATCATATTTATTATATGCCGCAAAAAAATACGGTGCGGATATTCAGCCGTATTATATAAAAACGGCGTTTCAGCCGCAGTTTGAATATGAGGACGCTTTAGCTGTCTGCGACAAAACAGGCGTGGCTTTAAAAGTTATCAGCCTTGACGTTTTATCGGATACGGCTGTTGCGTCAAATTTCAAAGACCGCTGTTATTATTGCAAAACAGCGTTGTTTTCCGCACTAAAAAAGCAGGCGGAAAGCGACGGTTACACCGTAATATTTGACGGCACGAACGCGTCGGACGACGTATCTGACAGACCAGGAATGAAAGCGTTAAAAGAGCTTGGAGTTCTTTCGCCGCTTCGCGAATGTAATCTGACAAAAGACAAAATCCGTGAACTGTCAAAGGAAGCGGGACTTTTCACATGGAATAAACCCGCATACGCCTGCCTTGCGACAAGAATACCGACAGGACAGGAAATAACGGCGGATTTATTGAAACGCGCCGAACATTCGGAGACTGTTCTTTTTGATATGGGCTTTTACGATTTCAGAGTAAGAGTATATAACGGCGGCGCGAGAATACAGCTAAAACCCGAACAGTTTATACGCGCGGCAGAAAAACGCGAAGAAATACTGAACGGCATTAAACCGTATTTTGATACAATTCTTCTTGATTTGGAGGCGAGATAATGGAGCGTAATGACCTGAAAACGCTTTTACAAAGCGTGGCAAACGGCGAAGTGTCGGTTGACGAAGCGGTAACAAAATTCAAGACCGCGCCGTTTGAGGACTTAGGCTTTGCAAAAGTCGATTATCACAGAAGCGTTCGGCAGGGAGCGGCGGAAGTGATTTACGGCGAGGGCAAAACGGCGGAGCAGATAATTAAAATCGCGGATAAGCTGCTTAAAAGCGGTCAGAAAACCGTATTGATTACGCGCATGAGCGAAGATAAGGCGAAGCTTGTTAAAACTCATTTGCCTCTTACATACCACGAAACGGCAAAAATAGGCGTTGCGGGAGAAATGCCCGAACAAGACACAAAAACAAGCATTGTAATAGCGACGGGCGGAACAAGCGATATACCCGTTGCGGAGGAAGCGGCGGTTACAGCCGAAGCCTTGGGAAACAAGGTGACGCGCCTTTACGACGTGGGCGTGTCGGGAATACACCGTTTGTTTGCATATTCGGAGGAAATTATGACGGCAAAGGTGATTATTGCAGTTGCGGGAATGGAGGGCGCGCTTGCGAGCGTAATCGGCGGTATGGCTGACTGTCCAGTAATCGCTGTTCCGACAAGCGTTGGCTACGGCGCGGCGTTTGGCGGTGTCGCGGCACTGCTTAGCATGCTTAATTCCTGCGCAAGCGGCGTGAGCGTCGTAAATATTGACAACGGTTTTGGCGCAGGTTATTTGGCGAGCATGATTAACCGCATATAGGAGAACATAATTATGAAAACATTATATTTTGATTGTACCATGGGCGCGGCGGGCGATATGCTGATGTCGGCGTTATCGGAGCTTATTCCAAATCCCGACGCGTTTGTTGAAAAGCTGAACAATATCGGAATACCCGACGTTAAAATTGAACGCAGAACCGTGACAAAATGCGGAATACGCGGAATAGGAATTGACGTTCTTATCCACGGTCACGGCGAGGAACACATTCATGAGTTTCATGAACATCATGAACATCACCATGAGCACGGGCATCATCACCACACGGGAATAAAAGAAATAACAGACATTGCAAAAAATCTAAATGTCAGCGATAAAGTAAAGCAAGATATAATCGCAGTGTATAATATAATAGCCGAAGCGGAAAGCGCGGCGCACGGCTGTCTTGTTAATCAGATACATTTCCACGAGGTCGGAAACATGGACGCAATAGCGGATATTGCGGGCGTCTGCATGCTGATTGAGGAAATAAATCCCGATAGAATTATATGTTCGCATATTCATGTCGGGAGCGGTCAGGTTAAATGCGCGCACGGTATTCTTCCCGTACCCGCGCCCGCTACGGCGCATATATTGCAGGGAGTTCCGACCTGTGGGGGTAAGGTGTCGGGCGAGCTTTGCACACCGACAGGCGCGGCGTTATTAAAGCATTTTGCCGACGTATTTACGGACGAGTATCACATAACCGCCGAAAAAATCGGTTACGGAATGGGCAAGCGCAGTTTTTACGATGCGGACGGAACGGAAATCTTGTCGGCTGTGCGCGCAGTTTTCAGCGAAAACAATATGACGGACAAAATTATTATGCTCTCCTGCAATATTGACGATATGACGGGAGAGCAGATAGGCTATGCGTCGCAAAGGCTGTTTGAAAGCGGCGCGCTTGACGTGTATACCATGCCCATTTATATGAAGAAAAACCGCACGGGCGCATTGCTTACGGTAATTTGTGCGGAGAATAACAAAAATGACATGATAAAGCAGATATTTAAACACACCTCAACAATCGGAATACGTGAAACGGCGGCAGGCAGGTATGTTTTAGACCGCCGTGAGGAAATTGCAAGCACCCGGTACGGAGACGTGAGGGTTAAAATATCCTCGGGCTTCGGCGTGACGAAAATAAAAGCCGAATACGAGGATTTAAAGAAAATTGCTGATGAAAACAACATTGCAATTTCCGATATAAAATTTGATTTACGGTAAAACGTATTATATAAGCGTAAAACCGAAAGAGGAAAATCTTTCGGTTTTTTCCTTTTTTACGTGTATTTTTGTTTGACATATCAGCATAACTGTTATATAATTTAAAGTAATCGTATTAAAATTATCGAGAGGGAAATATATATGAAAATACTTGTTGTGGATGATGAAAAGCTGATAGTAAAGGGCTTAAAATTTAATCTTGAGCAGGAGGGCTATACAGTCGAAACCGCATTTGACGGCGAGGAGGCGATAAATCTCGCGCATGACGGCAGTATTGACTTGATTTTGCTTGACCTGATGCTTCCGAAGGTGGACGGCTTTACCGTATGCCGCACAATACGCGGTTTTTCAAATGTGCCTATTATTATGGTTACGGCAAAGGGCGAGGATATAGATAAAATACTCGGGCTTGAATACGGTGCGGACGATTATGTTACGAAGCCGTTTAATATCCGCGAGGTGACGGCGCGCATTAAGGCGATTTTACGCCGTGTAAATCCTGCTCCGAAGGGCGACAGGGATAAGGTTATGGTATCGGGCGATATAATGCTCGATTATAATTTCAGACGCGTTACGGTGCATGACAAAACGGTAGAGCTTACAAGCAAGGAATTTGATTTGCTGGAACTGTTTTTGAAAAATCCCGGGAAGGTGTACACGCGCGAAAATCTTCTGGATATTGCATGGGGGTTTGATTACCCAGGCGATGTCAGGACGGTTGACGTGCATATAAGGAGGCTTCGCGAAAAAATAGAAGAAAATCCCGCAGAGCCGACGTATATTAAGACAAAATGGGGTGTTGGCTATTACTATAAAAAAGACTAAAATAGCGGAAAAAATACAAAACTTAACCTCGTCAATGCGTTTTATGATGTTCGCGACATATTTTGTCGTTATTCTTATAACGCTTGTTTTGATGTGCTCGTACGTCATAGGACTGCTGAAAGACGACTTGTACAATAACGAAACGGTTGATATGTTCGCCAAAGCCAATATTATAAGCGCGACCGTTTCGGAAACCTGGAACGATACGCCCGAAAATAACACGATAGCCGGTTACGTTGAGCGTATACTGGCGGGTACCAATATACGCGGCGTTGTTGAAAATTCCTCTTATACGGTGCTTTACGATACAAACCACGAGTCGCAGCTTTTCGGAAAGGTGTACATGCGCGACGCGATAAAGCTCGCGCTCGACGGCGAACAGGCGCAGAAGATTAACGACGGCGAAAACGGTACGAAGCTTATATCCGTTGCCGTTCCTATCACAAAAAACGGCAATATAGTCGGCAGCGTGTATCTGGCGCAGGCGGCGGGCGTAATCGAATCCGCCGTAAAATCGACAAGCACAAGCCTTGTTGTATTCTGCGCGCTGATTATTATTCTGATAGGTATGTTAAGCCTTGGCATGAGTTACATAATAACCTCGCCCGTTGCGGAATTTATTGAAGCGGCGCAGGAAATTTCAAAAGGAAATTTTTCAAAGAGAATAAAGGTTAAGGGAAACAATGAATTTGCGCAAATGGGAAAAACCCTTAATTATATGTGCGACGAGCTTAGTCTGCTGGAGGAAAAACGACGGAAATTTGTATCCGACGCGTCGCATGAGCTGAAAACGCCCATGGCGGGAATTAAGCTTATATGCGATAGCCTCGTATCGGCGGAAAATCCCGACCCCGCTATGGTAAAGGAATTTTTGAACGACCTGTCGGAGGAGGTTGACAGGCTTACGAGAATAATCGAAAGACTGCTCGCGCTTACAAAGCTGGACGCGGGCGCGGCGTCTTTAAAGCTTGAAGAAATAGATATACGTCTTCTTACCGACCACGTTGTAAGAAAATTAAGACCTATAGCCGACCCGCGCGGCATAATCATTAACACGGACTACAATAACATAGATTTCAGTCCCATTCTTATAGACTACGATAAAATTTACGAAGCGGTATACAATATAGCGGATAACGCCATAAAATATTCGCCCGACGGCTCGATTATCACAATCGGGCTTTCGGAGGACGGCGACAATATAATTATAAAAGTCACCGATAACGGCGACGGTATACCAGAAAGCGAGCGCGACAGAATATTTGACCGTTTCTACAGGCTTGACGATTCGCGCGCCCGCGAAACGGGCGGCACGGGACTTGGTCTTGCGATAACAAAAGAGGCTGTGCAGATGCACGGAGGAACAATTACTGTTGATGATGCGGAAAACGGCGGCAGCGTATTTACAATCAGCCTGCCGTATAGCCGCACGCTGTAGGGAGGACAGGAATATGAAAAAGAAAATACTTCCCACCTTTGTTATAATTTTAGTGTTTTTGGCGCTTGTTGTTACCGCGATAATACGCAGCGGACGCAGTATACACAAATTTCCGTCAGAGCTGTATTTTTTGAACGAGGCGGGAACGTCCCTTATGCTCGAAAACCGCGAAATTAAATACAGAAGCGAGGACGAACTGCCGCGGCTTGTAATCGAGGAACTTATAAAAGGACCCGATTATTCCGAAAGACGCAGAACTCTTGAGCATAATACGGAAATACTTGATATTGACATGACCGACAAACGCAATATAGTTGTGAATTTTTCGGAAAATTACAAAAGCGGCGACGCGGTAAAGGACATGATGACCGCGTATTCCGTTGTAAAATCGCTGTGCGGGATTTACTATGTAAACAGCGTAAAGGTAACTGCCGGCGGACAGGATATTATAAATCCCGACGGCAACCCCATTGGTTATCTGACCTCGGGCGACATAAACCTCGTGACGGATACGAACACAACGGAAACGCGCGAAATTAAGCTGTATTTTACGCGAAAGGGCTACGATAAGCTTGTAAGTGAAATGCGCGAAATTAAAGTGACCGACCAGCAGCCGATTGAGCAATATATAATAAATGAGCTTATAAAAGGGCCCGCGGTTAAGGAAAACGAGAAAACCTTAAGTCATAATACGGTGCTTACAAGCGTTGACATAGAGGACGGAATTTGTTTTGTAAATTTCAAGCAGAATTTTCTTGATAAAAACTCCGGTAATCAGCAAAAAGAAATCCTCGCGGTGTATTCAATTGTGGACTCGCTTACCGAGCTTCCCTCCGTGCAGAGAGTACAGTTTTTAATCGGCGGAAAGAAGGTTGACACGCTGGGCACAATAAACATAAACAGTATGTTCGGCAGAAACGAGGATATGATAGGGGAGTAAACTTTACATAGATTTTACATAAAATTTGCCCGGATTTAAAGTTTAAATAATGACAAGCCGTACAATATATGGTATAATAATCCTGTTGTTTAAAATAATTATACCCAAACAGGAGGGTTGAACATGAATATATTCTCGGTATTTACATTGCTCGGCGGAATAGCGATGTTCCTTTACGGAATGAACGTAATGGGCGACGCGCTTAAAAGGCTCGGCGGCGGCAAGCTTGAGATGATACTTGAAAAGCTTACCAAAAATCCGCTTATGGGCGTTCTTTTAGGAACAGTCGTAACCGCTGTTATACAGTCCTCATCTGCCACAACCGTTATGGTTGTCGGTTTTGTAAACTCGGGTATCATGAAGCTTACGCAGTCAATAAGCGTTATGATGGGCGCGAATATCGGAACGACGATAACGGCGTGGATTTTGAGCTTGGCGGGAGTTGAGGGCGACAGCCTTATTGCAAATCTTGTGAAACCTGCGAATTTTACGCCGATTTTTGCGCTTGCGGGAATAATACTGCTTATGGCGTCGAAAAGCGACAAAAAGAAAAATATCGCGAATATTCTGATTGGCTTCGCCGTTTTGATGTTCGGCATGGAAACAATGTCGGACGCGGTTGCGGGCTTAAAGCAGTCGCCCGCGTTTACAAGGCTGCTTACAATGTTCTCAAATCCGATTTTAGGATTTCTTGTCGGTATAGGAGTTACGGCGGCAATACAATCATCTTCCGCTTCCGTAGGTATTTTGCAGGCTTTGAGCGTTACGGGTGAGATTTCTTATGGAACGGCAATTCCGATTATAATGGGACAGAATATAGGAACATGTATCACGGCGATGATTTCATGTATCGGCACAAGCAAGAACGCAAAACGCGCAGCATTTGCAAATTTATATATAAAAATAATCAGCGCGTTGCTTTTTATGGGCATATTTTACGGGTTAAACGCGATAATGAAATTCGCGTTCATAAATTCCCCCGTGAACGCCGTTAATATAGCGGTTATTCATACGCTGTTTAATGTCGTGTCAACCATTGTGCTTTTGCCGTTTACAAAGCTTATCGAAAAGCTTGTGCGCCTTACAATCAGAGAGGGCGCGGAAAAGGGCGCGTTCGCTATGCTTGACGACAGATTTTTGCAGACACCCGCATACGCGATTGAAATATGCCGCACTCTTACGGGCAATATGGGATATATGGCGCGCGAGTCGGTTTCCGTCGCGGCTGGCGCGTTTATAAAATACTCCGACAAGAAGGACAAGTTTATAGTTGACAGCGAGGCGGAGGTTGACAGCTATGAGGACGCGTTGGGCAGTTATCTCGTAAAATTGAGCGCGAGAGAACTGAGCACGGAGGAAACGCAGAAGGTTTCACTTTTGCTGCACGCAATGGGCGATTTTGAGCAGATAAGCGATATTTCCCTGAAAATGCTATACACAATAAGGGAAATAAACAATAAGAATATTGGATTTTCTGAAAAAGCGCAGTGTGAAGTTGAAATTGTGACAAACGCAATTTTTGAGATTATGGACTTAACCATGACGGCTTTTACCGAAAACGACCTTGACGCGGTTGACCGTATCGAACCGCTTGAAGCGGTTATTGACAAGCTCAAAAAGGAGCTTAAAAACCGTCATATTCACCGTTTGCAGGACGGTAAATGCTCGGTGGAAACAGGCTTTGTATTCTCTGATTACATAAGCAGCCTTGAAAAAATATCCGACCACTGCTCGAATATCGCGGTAAGCGTTGAGCAGATGAACGCGCATAATTATGAGCTTCATCAGGCAATGCACGAAAAGAAATCAGAGGCGGAATATCAGGATATGTATATGCACTACAGTAAGAAATACGCGCTTCCGTTTTCCAAGTCCGCATTGAATATTTAAAAACAAAAGACGGCTGCCTCAATTAAGCGGCAGCCATTTTGATTTTGAATACTTACGCTTTTTCAACGGGGAAAAAGATTTTCGTTTCCCATTCATCAACGGGAATTCTGTCGAATTGGGATTTAATATAAATTTCGTACGGAGCGTTTACAATTTTATAATTATTGTCTTTAATCCATTTTGTTACCGCGCCGTAAGCCTCGGGGAGCCTGGAATATGCACCGTAATGCGTAGTAACGGCACATTCGCAGCCCTCTATAATTTTATCGAACTTGCTGCCCTCCGCAACTTCTAACGCAAGCTCAATATCGCTCGAGTCGGGATTGAATTCTGTATCGTGATAAAACGCCATGGCTTTGCCGTTTAATACAATATTTTCGCTTTTATCGGCGCATCTTTTATACAGATGCCCGTAATATTTTCCGAAATCTTCAACACTCATAATCTGACGGCTTGATATAACCTTTATATCCTCTGTTTTTTCTAACTTTATTTCATAATTGTTCTGATATGCCATAATGTTTCTCGTCCTTTCTATACTTACAATGTGCTGCATAAGCTCGAGCTCAATTTCCTTCCTGCTCTCAATTTCATCATGCAGCGTGTTTAGTTGCTTTTTAAGATATTTTATTACCGTATCGCTGTCATAAGTCAGCATTTCCTTAATATCGGCAAGTGAAAAGCCGTATGATTTGAATTTTGATATTGAAAGCATAACGGGAATTTGCTCCTCGGTGTAAAACCTGTATCCGTTGTCCTCATTTACATATTCGGGACTTAACAGACCGATTTTATCATAATGGCGCAGGGTTTTTACCGTCACCATACATATTTTTGAAAACTGACCTATACTAAGCATCTTATTTCCTCCTTATTATTTACTTGTTCCGGAACTGTATTTTCATTATAACATTTTACCTTAGGGGAGAGTCAAGCTTTTATTTAAAACTTTTTTTGTATTAAAAATGTAAATCATTATTTTAATTGTATGATTTCATATGTTCACAAAAAGTTCATATATTTTTTGTGCATTTTGTCAAATTACAGATTAAATTTTTTTGTATTTCGGGATAAACTTCTGAAAATATATTTTTTTCATATAAAATATTCCAAATTTTATAAATCTGTGCTATAATATAGACGTAAAAATTTTAACTGAATACAATGTTATTTTTTTAACAGAGTAAATAAAAGCATTGGAGGAGAAGAATATGCTACAGAACAAGACAGCTCAGGCGTGGCTTGATGAAATGGCTGCTATGTGTCAGCCGGAAAAAATCGTACTGATTACAGGCGACGAGGCTCAGCTTGAGGAATTGAGAGCGGAAGCGGTAAAAACGGGCGAAATGATTAAGCTTAATGAGGAAAAGCTTCCGGGCTGCTACTATCACAGAACAGCCGAAAACGATGTTGCCCGCGTAGAGGACAGAACTTTTATCTGTACTCCGACAAAGGAAGAGGCAGGTCCTATCAATAACTGGATGGCGCCCGATGAGATGTATGCAAAATTAAAGGCTTTATACACAGGCTCGATGAAGGGCAGAACAATGTATGTTATCCCGTATTCAATGGGTCCCGTAGGCTCGCCTTTCTCGAAAATAGGTATCGAGCTTTCCGACAGTATCTATGTTGTACTTAACATGGTTATCATGACGAGAGTGGGAAATAAGGTATTAGACCAGCTCGGAACAGACCCCGACGCTGAATTTATAAAGTGTCTGCACGCTAAGAAGGACGTAAATCCCGACGACAGATACATTGTTCAGTTCCCGCAGGATAACACAATCTGGTCGATTAACTCGGCTTACGGCGGCAATGTACTTTTGGGTAAAAAGTGCTTTGCGCTCAGAATTTCTTCATATCTCGGTAAAAATCAGGGCTGGATGGCAGAGCATATGCTTATTTTAGGTCTTGAAAATCCGCAGGGTGAGGTTAAATATATCTGCGCAGCGTTCCCGTCGGCATGCGGAAAAACTAACCTTGCAATGCTTATACCGCCCGAATATCTGAAAAAGCAGGGCTATAAGGTATGGACGGTTGGCGATGATATTTCATGGCTGAATATCGGTCCTGACGGCAGACTTTACGCGATTAACCCCGAAGCGGGCTTCTTCGGCGTTGCTCCGGGCACGTCGGTTAAGACAAACTTTAATGCTTTAGAGAGCACAAAGAAGAATACAATTTTCACAAATGTCGCTATAAACAATGACGATATGACGGTTTGGTGGGAAGGTCTTGACAAGAACCCGCCCGTAAACGCAACGGAATGGACAGGAAAGAAAGTAAACGGCGTTGAATATACGGCAGATGGCAACAAGCTTGCTCACCCGAATTCAAGATTTACAGCTCCTGCCGTAAACTGCCCGTGCATTTCATCTGAATTTGAAAATCCGCAGGGTGTTCCCGTTGAAGCTATCATCTTCGGCGG
>CAZBXN010000048.1:0-10845 GCA_964496015.1 uncultured Lachnospiraceae bacterium
GATTTCGTCTTTATAATCTGTATAATCTGCGGAATGTACCCTATTGCGAGTATAATCCCGCCTATAAGTTGTAAAATATCAAAAACATTCATTTTATTTACCTCCTTCAGTGTTACATGAACACTCATCTATCAATTTGCGAGCAACTTCAGAAATACTTTCCCAATACGCTTCCCAGTAAGAATCGTTTTTACTTAATGCCTTATCAATCATTTCAGAAATGTCCTTGCTTTTTATAATTTCATCATATTGCTCAGGAGTTATTTTATCAAGCTCCGGCCACTGTTCAATATGAGATTTAAAATCCTCAAACCTGGAGTCTGAAATAAATTTCTGACCAATTTCTCTTATAAAAGCGGGTTCCATTTTTATGGTTTGTTTCTTGATTTCAAGCGAATAATGGTCAGATGAATGAAAGCCTTCTATAAAACATTCGTAAAATTCTGTTGTTGATTCTTCAACAAAATTTTCGTCATCTTTCCACTGCGGAATACAACCCGATTCTAACTCCTCCTTGAGCTTTTTAGTAAAGCTTCTTTTTGCCGAGCCAAAGTCTGTATAAATCTCCAGATTATGACCATAGTCATCGTTAATTGCCCAATCCTCTTCAAGAGCATAGACAGTATGTTCTTCGATATTCTTTTCAATATCCGCCAGAGGACGCACCATAGCCGGAGCCATTATAATGCTGTCCAAGTTTATATCATCAAGCTTTTTAGGTTCTCCGTATAAGTCTGAGAATGTTTCCTCAAGCTGTTTTATGTCTTGTGGAAGTATAGGTTCCTCAAAGGAGCAGTATAAATCAGGAGTCTCGTTGTCGGTATCTTTATCATCGCCGTCACGAATTTCCGTAATTATGCCCTGAAGTCCCTCATACTCACTTTCATCTGTGCCTATTACAGGCTCACCTATAACATATTTTGTGCCATCATACTCAAATTCGGCGCCAATTGTATTTATAATCATCGTTATTCCCCCCTTTATATGTGACAATCCACACCGACCAGAACAGTGTCATCTGATAATGAATCAATGTACTCGGACATTTTTTTATCCCATAATTCTTCTGCGCTGGCATTCTTGTCATCGATTCGCATCTCGTCCTTGTAATGATACCCGTCATCTCCCAAATATCCGTAAAATAACGGCGGATATTTATATGTCTGCATTATCTCATGCCTTTCAAGATATTCTATAAGAGTCTCATCTTTTTTATAGTACATAAAACCATAATAGAAAAGCCCATCATCAGTAATCTTGAATGGAATATATTTCGATTTTCTGTCAGAATCAAAAATGCGTTTAAAACTATAAAAGCCCTTTACAGCTCGCCTAAGTTTCCACTCGCGCATAACCTGCCATTCAATATCTTTTTTACGCGCTGCGCAAACCCATTTATAACCTTTAGGGGTTGGATAATACTCCGTTTCAGCCCAGCTGCGCTCACCCAAAGATACTTCTTGACAACTCGTTTTCACTAAAAACAGTTCCGTCCAGCGTCCGCCAATAGAATACCAGTCATAAAAGACATTAGGATTATATAAATAACCGTATCCTCCATAATCCTTGTTATAGCTAACTCCGCTTTCCTGTTCTACATAATCTGATAAAGATTTATAAGCCTTTTTTAGTGGATAATTAGGCAAAGCTTCCATTTTCTTAGCCCTTTTACTTCTTTTTTCATGCTTTAGCGGTCCGGAATATTTTTCATATACTTTTCCATCCTTTATAATAAAGCGATCCCAAGCGAAATAGCTTTCTACAGAAACGATTTTACCATTAGGAAGTTTGATACAATCACAACTGTCATTATTGTACTCATCCGTCAATCCCTCTGTATGGTCCTCAAATTCTAAATACTCGGGATTGCTCGGTTCTTCACTGTATGGCTCCATTACATCAGATATAGCATTATCAACCGCTCTTGCAAACGCTGTACTAAGATGTTTGAGGCGTTTTATATAAATATCTGCAAAAATCCTATCTGGCTGTTCGGTCTTTTTTTGCTTCAACTGTGCTAACGTCTCAGCAATTTTTGCGTCTTGTTTATAATTATCTTTGATTTTTGGCAATTCTACTGTTACCAATGTTAATGAATGCATTTTTTGCTCCTCTCATAAAACACGGGCAACCGAAAAAAATTCAGTTGCCCATAAATTGTTGTATATTAAGATTTTGTTATACCCATATATCACTTGAATCAAGTAATATATACCGCGGGCAACTGATTTCGGTCATACCAAAGATTATGCCGCTTTCTTAGCAGATTTCTTTGTCTTGACGATATAGATTTTCTTAGCCTCAACGTGAGAAATAATCTCATATTTGTTTTGGAGATTATTTGTCCTCCTATAGCTTTGAAGCGTACTGCGCTTGCTTTTAATTACTTTTTCGCTCTCGTATTCAAAACACATATTATACTGTTTTGGATTTGCCAAAAACGCAATTATGGCAAGCGTTTCCTCACTTTTTTTACCACAGGTCCTTTTCCTTTCAGGTATTTCCACATTGTATGTAATATTCATACTAAAGCCTCCTCATTGCCGTATGTTGTATACGGTATATAATTCAAATTATCTCTTGTTACCATATCACCGAATGTAAAATCCTCCGTTCCGGGTACTACGGCATCAAGACTAACGGTTTTTATTCGCCTTCTTTGTTTCTGCCTCTCATTGTAAACCGCAGATCGCATAGCTTTAATAGCAATAGTCACAAAGCTATATTGATATAATTCCGGACGCTCAAACCAATTTATCACAGTTCTCAGATAACGGAATATTACTACATCATACCATTCATCATAAGGCAAACTATGTTCTTTTAAAAAGCGTTCAACCATATAAAAATTTTGCTCTGCCAGCTGTTGCTCATATATCGTGAGAGGTCTGAGTGGCTTACGTTTTGCTCTTGCCATTGTCTGTACCTCCTACTATGCTTTTATGTGTCGTTTAACAACAGATGTTAACTTTACTGGCAACTGGCTTAGGTCTGTAATATCCATGAAAGCATCACCGTAAATTCTCTCTATTGACTCTTTGTCATCGCCAATTGCGGCTGATATAAACAGAATACCTTTTTTTTCGTACTCTCTCTGGATGCCTCTTAAATCCTCCTCAGCTGCTGTACCGCCATATCCTGTGTCAGCTGGCTGCCCATCAGAAACTAAAATCAGTATTTTCACTGGTTCAGGGCGTTTTGATAGTTGTTCAGCAACAAATCGTAAGGCCGCTCCGTCTCTGTTGCCACCTCTGGCACAAATATCCATCATCCGATATTTATCATCATTATCAAAGCTTTCAAACTCCGCATATGAATACAAATACACAGTATCACCTATAGAATCATACCCCGTAGAATGACCATATACCATAACAGGTATATCTAATCCTTGACAGAAATCATACAGTATGATGGCTGAAGCACGAGCATATGTACATCGGTCACTACAACGCATAGAGCCTGATTCGTCAAGAAGCAGACCGACCGCCAGTTCAGGAATTTCATTAGGCAGAGTGTTCTTATAGAACACTTTGCCATCATTTCGACACAACGCTCTTGAATTAAGCCTGCGTCCCATAAGCAGGTTAGTCTGCTTACCGCAACGCCGTTCTTCTTTGAGCTTTTGAGTTAAACTTTTTTGCAACTGTCTTGAAATATTGAGAAGAGGGTCAGCAATAATATTATACTGGTCTACCAACTCCTCATCTACATCTGCAATGCGCTTTACTCGGATATGGACCCCAGAATGAATATTACCATAGGATATATTCTTTGCCACATCATTAAGTTCTTGAGTGCGTTCATTCTCAAGTTCCTTACAAGCTGCCTTTTCAGCCATCTTGTCAAGAACCCGCTCTATATCAGATGCAGCATTGCTATACGGCTCGCGTACATATTCATCATCGCGTTCCGTTGTACCTCCGAGCGGTTCAGAAATACTCTCCGTCTGATGAAACGGAATTCGTTCTCCTTCGTTTTCTGAAGTTTCCTGTTTTCCTTCTCCGTTTTTGGCATTTATTGATGTTTCATCTCCAGACTCAGATGTGGAATCCTCATTTTCCAAATCAGTCTGGGAGCCGGAAGCATTTTCATCACCGGACTCACTTTCAGCGTCAGACTGAGTTTTAGCCCTGCTTGCCGCAGTAGCCGAAATATCTTTCTCTGCCGCGGAAGCCGAAACAGGAGTTCCGTCACCATCGCCAATTGTTGAACTTCCTATGGCTGCTCCAAGTGTTTTTTTGATAATATCCGAAGCATCCGAAGCTTCTCCTGCTGAGAGGGCCTCTTTCTGTCTTGTTTTACATAGTTCAAGAAACTCCTCAATATAGTTCCAGCATCTTACCATGATTATATTGGTTGCTTTAAGTCTCTCTTTTCCGGAATGATTTGTAAGGGCTTTATCAATATCTTCAAGTAATCCGAATACTATTTGAATACGCTCATCACTCAACGGTTCTTCTCCGTATTTGATTTCTCCAAACTTTGCGTATGACAGAATAATCTGGTTGATACTTTCAAATATATGACGGTCTCCCTCTTCTTCCTGTTCAATCATTTCTGTGACAGTAGGCATCATTTTGAAATGTTTATCACGCATGAATTCAAGTCCATACCCTAGAGAACCAGGGAAATTAACAAGAATTCTGTTTTCTATGTATCCGTCCTCCAGTACATTACTGATACTATGAGCAATATACTGTATCCATTGAATATTCTCGGAAGCTGCCGCTGCATAGCTCCACATAGCGTTCTCATTCTTTATGTCAGAAGTAGTTTTAAGAAGCGGCGCTTCAGGAAACCAACGATAGCTGCCAAAATAATTAGAATGAGTCTGACCTGCCAGAAAATCTGTATACAAGACATGACCAAGCTCGTGAGCAAACATTCCGCATACAACATGGTAGCGATTTTCACGTCCCCGAACCTTAGTCACCATTGGATGCCCGCAGTTAATACGAATAGACTGATTATCAGTCACCGCTGTAAACTCATCTTTAGGCTTCCAAAAAAGACTGACTCTGACGCGGCGGTTGTAGTTATACCGCCGTGTCTGTGCCGCTGCAATATCTTCAAAATGTCCCGCAAGAATACGGGACGAAAAGAATTGCTTATCTGTAATTTTGCTGCGCTTTTCATTTAAACGCTGCTTTACTATTTTGTGATTCACCCTTGCCATTATAGGGTAAGCCTCCTCCCTGTTTTAAATTTTTTGTATTTACGCTGCTTTTTTACGACGTTTAGGCGGGAATATCGGTTCAAGTATTGACTGAACCAAAGCCTCGCGGTCAACTTCATCGCTTGTTGCCTTACTGATTATTGTGTATAGCGCCGATGTATACGGGTCTCCTGTAATCTCCGTGCTTACAACCCAGTCTAACAGGCTGCGCATTCCGACAGTTCCATCTGTAATACTGTTTTTACGGCAATACTCCGCCATATCGTTTACAATCTGAACCATCTGTGAAACTTGATATTCATCGGTTGCGCCGGTTACTTTCATAACACGCTCAACCATCACCTCTGGAGTGGGAAGTTCAATATCCTTTACCAGACTCATTCTGTCAAGAACGGATTGATTCATACCCCTACATCCTTCATAACTGATATTAGTTGTTATTACAACTACCGCATCGGGATGCCGTTCAATGATTTCTCCGGTCGGCAGAGTGATAGAACCTGTCTGCTCCAGTAACGAGTTGAGCCCGACAAGCACTCCAGGCTGTACGATTGTGGTCGGCTCCTGGATTTCAACTACATATCCGTTCTTCAGTGCCTTAAGAAAATCTGTTTCCACATAAGTAAAGCTTTGACCGCCGTTTTGCGCTTGAGTCTCGTTATGTTTAGACAGTTCCCGAACCTTTTGGGTTACTCTCTCAAGCACAAGCTGCATACAGTCCTGTGATGTTGCAGATTCATTATCTACTCCACTCAGAGCTTTATATACTCCTGCCGGATCATAATCCATATCGTCAAGGTCCGGTAAATTCATAAGCTTCGCAACATTTGCATAGTTTATGCCACCCATTGCCTTAAGCTGCGCACGTTCGGCGTCGAGCTGTGCATCGCCTGTTGATGTTTCATCTGAGTCTGGGAATATCTGTCCTATGAAATCAAATATTTCAGTTCCTGCCGAGCAGGTATATTTCATATACGGAAGTCCCAAACCAGCTGCAATTGCCTTTGCGCCCATTGTTTTTCCGGTTCCCGCAGGACCGCGAAGCAAGAAGTTTCGCATCTGCATTGCTTTTCCGGTCGTAGTCTGTGCGTGCTTGCAAATATCCACCACCTCATCAGGTATAACATACCATTCGGGAAGTTTCGGTACAAGCTGGGTTTCCATCGGCGTGAGTGTTCTTGAATTTAATCCATATTTGCCGACAAAGTCCGAATGCTCAGTATATGTACTTGCTTTTTTGATAGTTGCCGGACCTGTTTTAGCGAAAATTACAAACTCACCCGCTATAACGCTGGTCGGTGTGAATTTTCCGGAATCAAGCTGTGCGGTTGAAACACGCATCAAATTACCGGATTTATCAACATCGACTTTGATATGAGCAGCACAAGTTTCGTCTTTCACTCTTCGATATGCGTTATCACACATAATAGCCATATATTCTGTGGCCTGTGATAAATCAGGATAACCTTTTGTATACTGGTCGTAATACTGTTCAAAATTGCTTTGGAACTCAGAATCCTGCATAAGAACAGGCATTATAGCCATCATAACGCCCGCGCCATCATATCCTGAACTGTTCATCTTATATGTTTCCATCAATTCCGTGCTTTTATCATAGACACTTGCCATGACTGCACCGGAATTGCTGTCATAAACAGCAAGATGATATGTGTCCGCGCCCATTGATGATTTATATTCGGCAACTGTACGGTGGTCTATGACACCTACCGCGCCTGCGCCGCTCCCGTTCATACACGCGCATACCGCGTGGACTGCCTTAATAACAGTTGAACAGAGCGTTGATTCCGTCTTGTCGCCATATTGCGAAGATACCTTGACTTTTTTGTTGGTCATTGTATCAAATGGTGGCGGCAAGGGACGGTTAAAACTAAAAATATTCTGCACATATGTACTCATTTAATTCATTTCCTTTCTGCGTCACGCAAAACTGCGCTTTGCCATACTACAACTTGCTTTCAAGTTGTTCACCTTTTTGCTTTTAACTGCATAGATTGATTTTTATCCCTTCTGGGATACATTTGACATCGCTTATATCCGCGCGAGTCAACTCGCAGCATATATCCTCCCAGCTTTCACGCACAGGAAGTTCATCTGCTGATATAAGTATCTCTGACATTCTGCTGCCAATCGCGTCATTGCAGCGCTGGTTCAGTTCCATAATATGAGCTTCCACCCATTCAAAAGCGATAAGCTCATAGTTTTCAGCCATCTCTTCAGCTTTCGGTAAGCTTTCATCTTTTCCGTTGTCAGACCCAGTTTCAGAAGGCTCATCCAAATGATTTGTCTGATATTCCACTCGTAAAACCTGAAGGTTGGCGATAATAACTTTAGCGCGTTTATATCCTCCGGCCCTGTTAAGCCAAATATATACTTCTCCGCCTTTTTCAATCAGTTCTTTTGCATTGGACGCTTCCCATATCCATCTGGCATCAGGAAAGTCCTTAGCAATAAACTCATTAACCCGTCTGAGTATGACATAGTGAGCCAGCTTTTTCACATCCGCTTCCGTTGGTATTACCTGCTTATTCGGTGTATTCCTCGGTTCAATAACCTCCGGTTCCTTAACAGATATAAATGCCATTCTGACAACAGCTATAATTATACCAATAATTACAAGAAGCAGAATCGCCCACAGACGGCAGATGAAAGTCAACAACGCTATTACAGCAAGAATAATCAATGCTTCGTGAGCAAAATTTTTCTTTTTATCCATATTCTGCAATCCCTTTCTTGACTCGTCCCATTGGTATATAGATGTTTATACTGCTAATATCACCATCAGCTATATATGCCGAAACACAGTCGCTGTGAAATAGCCTTTCCGATGTGCCGGGCATACCCGCGATAATACCTCCGAGAACTGTTTTGCATATTCCTTCAGCTAAAACAAGCCTTGTTCGAAACTCATTTGGATTCTCAAAAACATGAACAGAATATTGTCTGCTTAATGATATTCCGCATAATATAGCGGATAATTCTTCATCTGTCAGGCTGTTTTCTGTTTTGTTTTTGAGAACTGTTCTTAGCTTCGTGTTCTTATCCTCTTCAGTGAGGATAGAAAAGGTTTCATTTGTCATAGGCATATCCTCCTAAATACACAAAAGCGCACATAAGTATACGAAATCGTAACTTATGCGCGCTTTACGCAGGATTTCCACTAATTCTTATCAAAGTATGAACCGCCACCAAATGGCTCAAAGCCTGTAAAATTCGGCTGTGTACCCATACCTTGATTTCCCTGTGCCATTTGCGGATTTGCAGGCGTTGCCATATTCCCAGAAGCCGTATTTGGTGCTTGAGGGGGCATAGGCGTACCGCCCATTTGATTAGGATATCCAGCAGGCGAAGCTGCCGGTGCAGCAAAGCCCATACCGGTATTTGGATATGTCGGCTGCTCGGGGTATCCGCCAGCATTCTGCTCACTCTGACCGTTATTGTCTTTTTTACTGCCGCCGCCAAGCGATGCGTATTCGACATCATCAGCTATGATAATCGGTAAACTCTTTTCCACGCCTGTTTTATCATCAGACCAGTTCTCTTCATCATATTTACCGAATATGTTTATAACCGAACCTTCCTTGAGTTTCATTTTTCTGATGCGATCGCATAATGAGCCAAAAGCCTTTACGCTTATATTGATCCAGCGTGCATTATTAGGTGCATTTCGGTCATATCGTTTATCCCCGACACGAAACCTTACCACTTCTGACTCAGCTCCTTGTGAAAACTTGAGAGCCGGCGCATTGTCATATCCCTTGGATATGACAACATTTGTTAAAATTACTTTAAACATAAAAAAACTCCTTTCTTGCAGGGATTACCTGCTATAAAAATATATTTTATTTCAACCTGCCTATGGCAGATAGAAAACTAAGAAATAAAAAAAGTGCCAATAAGCACAAAGGTGCTATTGACACTATGTAACGTGAAAACTGTGATTTCTCAACGGAAACCTCGAAACTTTACAAGCTAATTATAGCATAGTAATGCTCGTAAGTCAATCACTTTCTTGGAAATTATTTACAACGCTTCTTTTTTGATAGTTCTTACTGTTCGGCTCCCTCTGTACCTCCAACGCATAATAGTCATAAATTATATAACCATCTGACTGTTCATAGACAGGCATATTCATTGACAAATATATAATTACATTATCACCTGATTTTATATTATGCGTCCCCTTATGTATCGGTAGTTTGATAGTATATTTATCGTCTATGCTAATGCTGATAACAGCACGTCTGTGCCTTTTTGCAGTTTCCACATCCAAACATATCCCCTCAACAGACAAATACTGACCATTTACAAATTTGTACAGCATATGACTGCCGCTTACAAATAGGAATGCTGTTACTGCCAGACAGGGAGCGCAAAACCTTATACTCTGATACCACAGCGATATTGCCGCAATAAAAATAAGTGTAAGAAAACCAACTCCAAAGCGCAAATATACTTGTTTCTGCAATACAAACGGCAGCTTATAAATTTTTTCTTTCATACTCATACCTCACAGCAAAATTATAAATTTCTTCTTAAGCAAACCAATAATAGCATCTATGACATCATCACGGGTACTGGCTTTTTCCATTTGGACCTCCAAGATATTGTCCTCAATATTATCAACTGTATATATCCTCTCAATCAATGCCCGTTGATTTTGCTTATATATCAATTCCTTTGAAGGCTTAATCTTTTTCTCGTACAGGTAGACAATTTCAGCAGTTGATAATCGAATCCCTGCCTTGCGTATCCAGTCCCATATAAATCGTTCCAACGGTGTAAGCAGGAAGCTCGGACGATAATTCTTTATAGGGCAACAGACACATCTGGTCAGAATACGGTATTTTGCCACAGGTGTATTTTCACTTTCATACTCAGACAAGCCGCTATTGTTGAAGCTCATTACTATTTTTTCCTCTTTTAGATTTTTTGTTTCTGAGAAACCAAGCCTGCCATTTGACCAAAGTTCAGCTCCATCACCATTTAACAGAGCTGTATTCTCCCCTCTTGATATACTCAAGCCGTCTTTTTCCGGAGTATATTTGATAACTCCCTTAGATATGTACAACATAGTTCATCACCTCATCTGTTTATTATAATTACACGATTAACAAACATTGTTTGCAACAAAAATCATAAAATATATAACATAATAACACAAATGACTATAACTGCGATAACCCCAACTGCAATCAATGCAATATTTTTAACCATTTCTTTATCCAGTGTCTGATGTTCAATACTGTCTTCAAATGGCACAACATCATCATAATACCCGTCATAATTACTGTTTTCAGATGCTTCTGTAGCCTCTGAAAGCTCCTCTGAGGCTTCGTTACAGCCCTTTTTTACACATTTTCCTTTTGTTTTTTTCGGTAATTTAAACCCGATAATTTTTCGTTTACTCTTTTCTTTAGGTGTTCCATCATCCATTTTTAATGATTTACCGCATTCTGAACAAAAAGAAACGGCACCATCTGTAAATTCAGTACCGCAGTACGGACAATATTTCATTATCGTTCCCTCCTCATAATATTTTATTGTAAAATAAAAGCGGGCCCATAAAGGTCCACTCTTACTCAATATCAGTATAGCATATTTCCATTTACTTGTCATCGGCATTTTTATGCCATTTTTGTGCCATT
>CAZBXN010000049.1:0-4776 GCA_964496015.1 uncultured Lachnospiraceae bacterium
GAAGCGGAGGCAAAGCAGAAGGTTGAGCTTATGATTGCGGCGGACGGTAAGGATTTACCTGATATTATAGTTAATGTTCCGATGGAGGACAGTTCTATTTTGAGATACGGCTCAAAGGGATTTATCAAATCATTAAATCAATACTATGATAATTCGGCGTATTATTTAAACGATGTAATGGACGCCGAGCCTGATTTAAAGGATATGATTACAATGGCTGACGGTAATATATATGTAGTGCCGCGCTATCAGAAGATTTTGCAGAATGAGCTGGGCTATCGTATGTGGATGTATAAGCCGTGGCTTGAAAAACTGGGGCTTTCAGAGCCAAAGACGTTAGATGAATTTTACACCGTATTAAAAGCATTTAAAGAGAAAGACCCTAACGGCAACGGTTTGGCTGATGAAGTTCCGTTTATAGGAGCGACAAGCAGCATGGAAAGCTGGTTCTGCGATTTTATAGCCGCGGCATTCCAGCCGATTGATATTCAAAGCAATTATCTGTATCCCGAAAACGGTAAAATTAAGGCGGCATATATTGAGCCTGAATATAAAGAGGCATTAAAGTATTTGAATAAGCTTTGTGAGGAAGGGCTTCTTTCGCCGTCGTCGTTTACTTCGGACGGAGCGCAGACCAGACAGACGGTACAAAATCCGAGCGGTGTGCAGGTGGGATGCTTTACATCTATGGCTCCCACGTATCTTATAAATGCAGAGGACAGAGCAGAGGGATATGATATTCTTGACCCGCTTACACAGAATGACGGTACGGGCTATGCGGTATATGCGGCAAGCATACCGACAAACTCGTTCTTTATTACAAAGAACTGTCAAAATCCCGAAGCGGCATTTCGTTTGGGAGATATTATGATGAGTGAAGAAATGTCTGTCTGGAACCGTTTTGGCAAGAAGGGAACAGACTGGCTTGAACCCGAAGCGGGCGAACACGGTATGTT
This sequence comes from uncultured Lachnospiraceae bacterium, assembly GCA_964496015.1. Lineage (GTDB taxonomy): Bacteria > Bacillota > Clostridia > UBA1381 > UBA1381 > JALEPO01. Next base: position 957 of record CAZBXN010000049.1, read on the forward strand.
TGAGAATATGGGATATAAAGCAAAAATCAAGCCTGTACTTGCATGGGGTTCGCCTCAGAATTCTCACTGGCAGCAGGGAGCGCCTGCTTACCGCGATTATGAGCTTTCCTGCGCTACGGTTGACAGCGGCTCAAATATTTATGAAACAAGAATTGCGGAGCATTTGCAGGCTTATCTTGACAGAAAACCTAAGGAATATATAACAAAAATAATTTACACGGAGGATGAAATCAATACTATCAATGAAATTCAGCAGAATATTACAAGCTACCGCAAGGACAGCGTGGCGCGGTTTGTAATAGGCGATTGGGATATTGAAACAGGCTGGGAGGAATATCTGAAGGAGATGAAGGCAATCGGCGTTGACAAAATGCTTGAAATTGTGCAGACAGCGTATGACAGAAGCAATAAATAGGAGGTAGCTTATGAAAAGGACAAAAATGGCTTTGCAGGCTCAGCCTATTAAGAGGACGTCGGTAATCGGAAATATAAAAAAGCATTGGCAGCTGTTTTTGTTCCTGATTTTGCCTCTTGCGTATATTATAATTTTCGCTTACGGACCAATGATGGGATTGCAGATAGCTTTTAAAGATTTTGATGCATCACAGGGAATATGGGGAAGCCCATGGGTAGGATTGAAGCATTTTAAAAGCTTTATCAGTTCATATCAGTTTGCACGGGTGCTTAAAAACACCTTGATAACATCGGTTTATTCGTTGTTGGCGCGTTTCCCTGTGCCCATACTGCTGGCATTGAGTATTAACATAATGCGCAACAAAAGATTTAAAAAAGCTACGCAGATGATTGTATACGTTCCGCATTTTATTTCTGTTGTGGTGCTTGTCGGAATGGTAAATCAGTTCTTTAATCCGTTTGTAGGCTTGTACGGAAATATTTATAAAGCTATATTTAATTCAAATGCTCCTGACCTGTTTTCAAGTCCAAGTTCGTTTTTACATATGTATGTCTGGTCGGGAGTATGGCAGAATATGGGCTGGGATTCTATAATTTATCTTGCAGCGCTTTCGTCAGTATCACCCGATTTACACGAAGCGGCTCAGATGGACGGTGCATCAAGGCTAAGACGTGTAATAAGCATTGACCTTCCCGCGATTATGCCTACAATTATATTACTGCTTATTATAAATGTAGGTCAGGTTATGAATTTGGGCTTCGAAAAAATATATCTTATGCAAAATGATGTCAACCTGAGATTAAGCGAAGTTATTTCAACTTATGTGTATAAGGTGGGTATATCGGCAAGCGGAGGAAATTATTCGTATGCTACTGCAATAGGTATGTTTAATTCGATAATTAATTTTATTCTTGTTTCGACCGTAAATTGGCTTGCCAATAAGTACGGTGATACAAGTCTGTGGTAGGGAGGTAAGAGATTATGAGCGTTAAGGTAAAGAAAAGTATAAAAACATCTAAACAGGACGCTTTGTTCTATGCGGTTATTTATGCTGTAATCCTGTTGGTTCTGATAATTCTTCTCTGGCCGCTTATATTTATAGTGTCGTCGTCATTATCCTCTAAAGAGGCAGTAATGGCAGGACGTGTATTTTTACTGCCTGTTGATTTTAGCTTGGAAGGCTATAAGGCGGTATTTCAGACAAATGAAGTGCTTATCGGATTTAGAAATACAGTGTTATACACTCTGTTCGGAACTATGCTTAATGTGGCTCTGACATTGATAGCGGCTTATCCTCTGTCAAGAAAGGATTTGCCGTACAGAAGAATGTGGAGTTTTATTTTCACATTTACAATGATTTTTTCGGGTGGTATGATACCTACATATATGGTTGTAAATAAATTGGGTCTTATGAATTCACCGCTGGCAATGATTTTGCCTACGGCGATGTCAGTATATAATCTTATGATTGCAAGAACATTTATGGAAAACAGCATACCGGGTGAGCTTCTGGAGGCGGCAAGAGTAGACGGATGCGATGATATAGCGTACTTCTGGAAAATACTGCTTCCGCTCTCAAAGCCCGTAATTGCGGTTATAACCCTTTATTATGCCGTAGCACATTGGAATTCTTATTTTAACGCGTTTCTGTACATTACAGATTCAAAGTTAAATCCGCTTCAGATTGTACTGAGAAATATTTTGCTGGCAAATCAGATTGATACGGCAATGACTACTGATTTTGATACTATGACTTCCAAACAGGGCTTGGCGGATGTTCTGAAATATTCACTCATTGTTGTCAGCACGCTTCCTGTTATGATTATGTATCCTTTTGTCCAGAAGCACTTTACAAAAGGCGTTATGATTGGCGCGGTGAAAGGATAAGGTGATTGAATGAGAAGAATAGGAATACTGTTTTTGACCACAGCTATTCTGTTTGTGTTTTGTACAAACAATCTGTGTATGGCTCACGAGAATGACTATTCTCCCACATCTTCCTTAAATCAAGGCTGGCAGCAGGGTATAGCAGGCGGTACAGAGGTTGCACACGTTATATTTGGCGACAATCCGGAAATGGTTGGAATGACGGCTGAAATAGGTGATGATTCGTCGGAAATTACAGTCAAGAATTATTTTGGACGTCAGGGCTGGGTTATTACTCCGAATAAAGGCAATAATGCGCGGTATATAAACGTAGATATTGACGATGACATTGTGTATGCGGTTAATGACGGGCAGAGCTACGCCGTAGCGGTAGAATATTACGACGAGGGACGTTCAAGTCTTACGATAGAGTACGACAGTATGAAATATCAGCCGATTATCAGGAAAGAACTCGGAACGGCAAGCGCATCCACACCGTTGAATGAAGAAACTAATGTTGGAGAACGTGAGTATATCATTTTCAATGACACGAAGGTATGGAGGAACTATCAGTGGTTTCTGCCAAATCCGCGGTTTGCGAATGAGATGGACGGCTTTGATTTCCGCGTAGGAATTTACAGCCCGTCAATGGGCTATTCGCGCGGCGGCGAGGTGACGATTTCGGCAATCAGACTATACCGTTTAGATACCGTAAGCCGTATAAATATTACGGCTGATACTGAAAAGCATATAGGCAACATATTTTTTCAGGGTGAGGAAATAGAGCTTAGCGCGGATATTGACAATACAATATATCCTGTTCACTCTCAGGCGGACGGCGGATATGACCTTGATATTGAGTGGACGATACGCGATGAATACGGTACGCTCATTGATACGGCAGAGGATACAGTCAGTGTTGAGCCGATTGATAAACAGAAGGTTACGCATAAATTCAAGGTGGATAAATACGGAATTTACCGTGTGGACATTGAAGCGAGAGATAAGAAGAAAAAGCTTTACAGCCATTGCGGTACTGAATTTTCTTATGTAAGGCATGAAAGCGATGATTTGGTAAACGAGCATATGGGCATACAGATAGGTCTTAACAATCCCGAGGATACGCGTATTGTAGAACTGACGCGAAAGCTCGGTATAACTAAAGTGCGTATGATGCTGTATTATCATAATTTTCGGCGAAGCGCAAATAAATATGAGCCGTCTGGCGTGGGAATTCCTATGGCATATAAATCGCTTTTCAGAGCGTTTAAAAGCAACGGAATGGAAATAGATATAAACTTGCATTCCGCATCATGGATGGGAGCGCAATATGCTTTTTCGGAAACTGAGCGTACACCGCCGTATACTGAAGAAGGACTTCGACGATGGGCAGACTACTGCCGTATGGTGGCGGAAATGTTCGGCGACACGGCGGACCAATTTGAGATATGGAACGAGTATAATCTCGGACCCAATCACAGCTTTAACCTTGCAAACCGTCCCGCTTCGGATTATGCCAAAATGTATGAGGTGTCTAAG
>CAZBXN010000049.1:4876-10791 GCA_964496015.1 uncultured Lachnospiraceae bacterium
TAACCTTGCAAACCGTCCCGCTTCGGATTATGCCAAAATGTATGAGGTGTCTAAGGCAGCGATTAAAGAGGTTAATCCGGATATTCCCGTTATAGGACTTAACACATCAGGCGCGCCGCTTGACTGGATTGAGGAGGTTTTTAAAACGGGGGAGGGACAGAACATGGATATTCTGTCAATTCATCCGTACAGATGGTACGGCGACCCGCTGACTTATTCTGTTCGTGAGGGACGGCTGCTTAATACGTATGAGCTTATGAAAAAGTATGGTTTGGAGGATAAGCCTTTATGGATAACAGAGTTTGGCTACAGCGCAAATTTTGAGGATGTTAATTCCTATCTGGATCAGGGCGCATATATTGCGCAAGCATATCCTCTTATTTTATCATCGGGAGTGATTGATAGGTATTATCATTATTGCCTTTTAGATAAAAATACAAATATACGCGCTGACAGAGAAAGTAACTTCGGACTTATGCGAGACAGACTGACGTATCCGCTTCCGTATATGGTTCCATACGGCGCAAAACCGTCATTTCTCATGATGAGCCAGATGAACCATATGTATGCAGATGCGGAATATATAGATGAAATAAAGCTTAATGATGACAGCATTGTTCTGCGTTTTAAAAATAAAAAGACAGGAAAGCAGTTTGCTGTTATGTTCTCCAATCAGGAGGAAGGACAGCTTGCAACGCTCAGTCTTGGAACAGATAAGCTCACGCTGTATGACGCTTATGGTAACGCGGATGAAATAAATGGTGTGAACGGTGTTTACAGCTTTGATCTTAATAAACGCGTACAGTATATCGAAGGAGATTTTTCGGAGTTTGAAACCGTGGAAGGGGGAGTTTATCCCGAACAGACGGATATATCGGTAACTTATGGAAAGGACGCAGATATAAAAATCAAAAATTACAGCGGTAAGCCTGTGACTGTTTCTGCTGATGCTTTAGAGGGCAGTGAAGTCAGGATAAAGGGGTCAAAGGTTATAGATTCCCAAACAGGCGTGCTTACAATTTCCGCAGGTAATGCAGTGTCGGGAACAGAGAGAGTTCATCTGCTGATTACGGGAGAAAACAAGGTATGGTATAACGGGTATGTATATCTGACTTACAGAGACCCTGTTAATTTAAACTCTACCCTCAATGCTGTTTCGGACGGTTGGGAAATGCAGTGCAGTATTACAAACACAGGTAATGATATAGTAAAAGGACGGCTTACACTGCTTTCTCCGAATGAATGGCGTCAAAAGATACCCGATACAAAGGTTATTTTACTTCCAAACGAAACCAAAGAAGTAAAAATGCGTTTGCCTATCGCGCTGACTGCGGACGAAACACAGGTTGAAACCACATTTGTTGTAGACGAGGAAAGCGGACTTGGTTCGTATATCAGTCAAGACTATAATTTTGCTGCTGCACAGAAGGCAAGCAGTCCCATTGTTATAGACGGCAAGGGCAATGAATGGACAGACGGCTTTATGACTCTTAGCAGAAACGACCAATTTAAGAGCTTGCTGTCATTGGGCAATCCGTATGCAGGCCCTGATGATTTAAGCTGTCAGGCGGCGGTTAAGTGGGATAAAGATAATTTCTATTTCTATGCCGACGTAACTGATAACATTCATTTTGCAAGCGGCTGCACGCCCGTAAACTGCTGGAGTATGGACAGTATTCAGCTTGCGCTTGTATATGACCCTGAGAATACAATGGCAAAAGGTTCATTTGAGGAATTTGCTATGTGTCTTTTGGACGGCAAGCCTATGTTATACCGTCATAAGACAACCTTTACGGGTGAAGGAGATTACACAAGTATACCAGACAGCGAGCTTGCCATAGTGCGCGATGGTCTGCATACATACTATGAGGTTCGGGTGCCGTGGAAGTCCTTAATGCCCGACTTGCAGGAAATTCAGCCCGGAACGGAACTGAAGTTTTCTATGGCAATTAACGAGAACGACGGTGTTGGACGTGTAGGTTATATGACATACGGCGAGGGTATTGTCGGTACAAAGGATAGCACTAAGTTCAAGAGATTATATATAAGAGAATAATTTGAAAGCTGGAAGGGAGAGAATAAAATGAAAAAAAATTTTTGTAAAATTGTATCGGCTTTAACGGCTTTTTGCCTGATATTCGGCACTGTGTCGCTTGCCGCGCCCGTGACAAGCGGCGGAAACGGCACCGATTACAGCTATTATTGGAGTCAGGATTTTAACGACCTGCCCGAGAGCGGTATTACAGCAGCGAGAACGAGCAATGCCTCGCTGGAACGCTACGAGGTGGCAGACGGGAATTATGCTCTTAAAATAGCAGGAACGCATGCATCGGCTTCCGGTCTCGTTATTATTGATAATTTTCCAACCGGTAATGTGGATACTCCGCTGCCTGAATTTGATTTTTCAAAAGGACCGATGATTTTGTCCTATGACGTTATTATTCCAAGCGGAGCAGATGTAAACAAAACAACCTCTTATCTCAGTATAAGAAGTAATGGACTGCCGAGCAGTACATCTCCGGGAACGCTGGATTTATTAAGACTCGCGCGTTTTGAAAACGGCAGATTGAGGGGATTTGAAAAAAGCGACGGCAGTGTTATACAAAAAGCTGATGATTTAGGCGGAGCAATCACTACGCAAACGACATATGGTGCAGGAAATACCTACAACATACAGACGGCGTTTGTTTATGATGAGAAAACTAACGAGATAACCGTTAAGCAATATGTAAACGGAGACACGCTGAAAGCAACCTCCGACGGTCATGATATGGAATACAAATTCAAGTATTCCGATGCGACTAAAATGGCTGACATTGTAAGTTCAGATATGTTTTTGAGATTTGCAATAGGTGCCGGAAGCTCTATAGTATTGGATAATATAACTCTCCGCAGTGAGGGTACGGTGAATATAGACGATGTAGGCTATATTTCACAGGGAGATACAAGGGCGAACGTAACATTTACAGATACCGCGGAATACGCCCCCAACAACAAACCGTCGGATTACCAAAAGGCAGTAAATAAAATACCTGCATCACAAACCGTACTTTCGGGTGATAATGAATATTATACGCTTACCAAATATAACGCAACAGACAATCCGTTGCTTCTGAAAGCGGGAACGCCTGCGGAGTCAAAAGTCGGTTGGAAAGGCAACAGCGGAATGGCAGTAAGCGGACTTGATATTGCAAACGACAAAGAGTTTTACATATTGAAGCTAAAATCACCGTCGGCAATAACAAGCTTTGCAGGTGATGAGCCTTTGAATAAGTATGTCTGCCTTCGCCGCGCGATTTTGGGTGAAGGGGCGATTGCCGCGAGAGAAACGTCGATTATCGGCGAAAATAATGCGGAAATCACGCTTGACGAGGAAGGCAGGCTTCCTGCAAATGCAAAGGCTATAAGATTTGTGACCGCTTCCAATCTCACGCTTACGGAGGAAAACGTAAAAATGACAGGCGCGGACGGTAAGGAATTTGCAGGTGAGCAATCATCTGATACGCCGAATGTCTGGACTATAAATATAACCGAGCCCTTAACCGAGGGTACGGAATATACTGTCACGCTCGGCGATTTTTCGCAGAAGGTAACAACTACGGGCGAGGAGCCGCCAAGCTCGGACGCCGCGGTTACAAGCGGCGGTAAGGGTACGGAGTACGGCTATTACTGGAACCAGAATTTCAACGCTTTGCCTGAGGATATGAGCAAAGAAAAGGCAGCAAGAAAGTTTAATGCGGATTTAACCCGTGCAAGCATATCGGATGGCGATTACGCGCTTGACGTTACAGCTACAGGAAACAGCGCGTTTGCAATTATCGACAATAACAAAGCTGTCACGAAACCGCTGCCGAAATTCGATTTTTCAAAAGGACCAATGGTGCTGTCATTCGATATAACAATGAATAATCTGACTTCGCCGTTTTATCTTATGTTAAGAAGCAGTGAGGACGCTAATACGGATATGCTCGGAATTGTCAGAATACAAAATACGGGAAGAATTTGCGGATATACAAAGAAAGCGGATTTGGCGACCGATTATGCGGCAAAAGCAGCAGATTTATCGTATATTGCTTCAAATACAATAGCAAAAACAGGAACTACATATCATATTCAGACAGCGCTTATATATGACGAGGCAAGCAAGGTTCTGACAGTAAAGCAGTATTTAAACGGAGAGCCGATGACGCTTCAAGGTACAAATACGCCGATAGAATACCAATATCAGGCTGCCGACAAGAACACTATGGACGCGCTTTTAAGCGGCGATATGTTTTTGAGGTTTTCAGTGCCGACAAAGGAAGGCTCAGTAAGAATTGACAATATTATGCTCCGCAGCGAGGGCACGATGGATATGGACGATGTAGGCTATATTTCACAGGGAGATACAAGGGCGAACGTAACATTTACAGATACTGCGGAATACGACCCTGACAACAAACCGTCGGATTACCCAAAGACGGCAAATAAAATACCTGCATCACAAACCGTGCTTTCGGGCGATAATGAATATTATACGCTTACCAAATATAACGCGGCAGACAATCCGCTTCTTCTAAAAGCGGGAACGCCTGCCGAATCAAAGGTCGGCTGGAAAGGCAATGGCGGAATGGCAGTCAGCGGACTTGATATTGCAAACGACAAGGAATTTTATATATTGAAGCTAAAATCACCGTCGGCTGTAACGAGCTTCGCAGGCGCAGAACCTGAAAATGTGTATAGCTGTCTGCGCCGCGCGGCTTTGGGCGAAGGAGCGATTGCCGCAAGAGAAACGACAATACTTGACGGTGATGGAAACGAGCTTACACTTGACGCAAGAGATAGGCTGCCTGCGAGCGCGAAAACGATAAAATTCGTTACTTCCAAATATGCGGAATTGACGGCAGATAAGGTCAAAATGGTCGGAACAGACGGAAAAGAGTTTACAGGCGTACAATCCCAGACCGAACCGAATGTCTGGACAATAAACATTGACGAGCTAAGCGAGCTTACGGATTATACCATAACGCTCGGCGACTTCTCGCAAACTGTCAGAACAGATGGCTATGACCCCAACGCATTTTACTGGTACGAGGGCTTTGACAGCTATGACGGCAATTCACTGCCCGACGGGTTTACACAGCCGGGAACGGGAATTTCCTTTACAAAGACTGAAATAAGCGGAAGCTCTGCATTAAAATATGTGAACGAGTATATACCTGAAACATCGGGAACATCAAGATTTTCAATTGAAAGCGCAGAACCTCTTGATTTTTCAAAGGGCGCGCTGCTTCTATCGTATGATGTAACTCCGCAATCGAACCTTACATATCTTGGCGACGGTGCAAAATCAAATATACTTATACCAAGCCTGAGAGTGGGAAATACGGAGGTTTCACAGCTTTCAATAATTGAACACGGCGGAATTAAGGCGGCGTATAAAACAGCTTCAAACGCATGGACAAGAAGCGCATATTTGAGCGACTGGGCTAATAACAGCCTTGTGGCGGATACAACGGTAAAATTCCAGCTGCTGCTGGAAAAAGAGGGAAATCAGATTACAGCAACTCAATATGTTAACGGCAAGCCTGCTTATTATACATCGGCAGATGAAACAAAGCTCGCTTCGCTAACCGCAGATGTTGCTGAAAGCGAGCTTATGAAAGGCTGGTCATTGGTGTTTGCCGGCAGACGTTTCCCGAACGGATTGGTGTTTGACAATTTACATATCACGACAGTGGGCGGTATAAGGGCAAATGACGCCATAACAATTGCGGACAATGCGGTTACGGCTCAGATAGCTCTGGAAAATACACTTCAGTTTGCCGAAAACGCTCCTTCAGCGGTAAAAGAAATAAAAATGCAGAATACGGCAGCATCTTCTGATTTTAAGATTAAAAAGTATAATACCGCAGACGACCCGTTGTTGTTAAACG
>CAZBXN010000050.1:0-10624 GCA_964496015.1 uncultured Lachnospiraceae bacterium
TATCAAACGCGCTTAATGTAACTGTTTTATCGCCGAAATCAGTTTTAACCGTTGTGGTCTGCTCGCTGTCCGAATTGTTTATAACAACAAGCTGCTTACCCTCGGGATAATACGCGCACTCACAATAAAGGTTGTCGGTAATATACTTCTGGTCTGTTCCCTCGCCCGTAGCATTCAATATAATATTCATAAGCGTTCTTGTATTCATTTCGTTCGTCCTAAAGCTTGACATATATATGCCCTTTCCTTTGCCGAACGGGTGCATTGTAACGCACGGAACGCCGTCCTTTGCCATTGCGACCTTTGTTTCGTCGTCTGTAAGGTAAATGCCCTTGTTGACCTTAAAGCTGTCCTTATCCTGCACGCACTTGCAGCCCGTTTCTTCAAACGTATATCTGCCGTGACAAATCTTTTCGCCTCTGTCCTCGTCAACGCCGAGAACATGCACCATTTTAAAGAACGTATCGTTTCCGTCAACCGCGGACGGCTCGTTTACACCGATAAACACGCCGCCGTCATGAACCCACTTAGTAAGCGTTTCAACTACCCCGCTGTCGTTCCAAACGTCGCCGCCCGACCACGCGCTGCCTGCCGTGCCCGCGTTTATAACAACGTCGTACTTGTCAAGACCGTTTTTCTTTAATTCGTCAAAGCAGATAAAATCAACGTCAAACGGCATACCCGACAGGGACTCGTTGATATTGATTAAATCAACCTCGGGGTGCTCGTGATAGTGACCCGAGCAAGTCCATGAACGCATTTTTCCCCAGAAATGCAGAACGGCAATTCTCGGCTTTAACACATACGGCTTGCCCGCGTTATGGAATTCCTTAATCTGTCTGAACTCGTCCGAGATTTTTTCAATATAGTCCTGAAAATCGGGGAACGGGATTGTCAGCGACAAATAGCCGCCCAAGCCTATTCTGTCGATTTTTTCTCTTAACAGCGCGCGGCGCACGTTTTTCCAATAACCCTGCGCCTCGCGTGTCGGGTTTCCGCCCTCCATGAAGGTCGGCGCACCGCCCAAACCTACGGGGAACAAATACGGGTGAAGTCTTATTTCATGCGTTTCAACCGCGTCAACACCTGCGCACAAACGGCACTCGAAGCCGCTGAACACGCACTTAATCAGTCCGTCAAAACCAAAATTCTTAAAGGTCGGAAGCCACGGTTCAACGCCTACCCAGCTGTCGTCATAGAACACATACGCTTTTTTGCCGTAGCTGTGTACCATATCGACAAGCTTTTTGCCGAAGTTGACAACAAAGTTATTGATAAACTGTATCCAGTCAAGTTTTGTCTTGCCGCACGGTCTGTGTCCCGCATGGAAATTACCCTTGTTTATAAAGTCCTCGGAGGTAATTCTGTAGCCGTATTCCTTTTCAAATTCCTTTAGGGCAAGCGGCGAAACAGTGAAATCATACGACGCCCAATCGGAGAAAAGCTGACGGTTTCTTTCGTTTGAACCCCAAATCCATACGAAGTTATAGAACATTGACGTAAAGCGTACAACCGTAGTCGCGGGGTGAGTTTCGCACCAGTTTTTCAGCCAGTCAAGCATATACTGCTGTGTTTCGGGGTGACGCGGGTCAATCTGCATTAAATGCTCCTTGTCCCAATTATTTGTTGTATGGTTGTACATGGAGATTTCTTCCCAAATTCTGTACGCCATGAAGTTAACCGTATACTTGTGCCACGGTATAGTATTCTTTATTGTAACCGCGCCGTCCGAGTATGACCAGTCCTTGATTTCCTCGTTCGTCGTGCGGTCGAATACCTGCCAGTATTCAATGGACTCCGCGCTGTCGTTAATTTTAAACTGCTCCGCGAAAAAGTCCTTCATAAGCTCGATTTTAAGGCTTGTACCCTCCGCGACAACAGGCTGCGTCATTAAAAACGACTGCTGTAATTTATCGGGATTTTTTTTCGCCCATTCGTTGTGGTCGCGGATAATACAGATAGTTGAATAAATTCCGTAGCCCGCGTTGATAATCTCGGGTGACAATTCCGTGCCGTCGCTGTCGCGTATTACGTCCGCGCCCCACTTGTCCGCCATTTGGAGCGTCAGCTCCTCATAACCGCTCTCGCCCGGAAGCGTAAATCCGCCTTTGGTTTTTCCCATTTTCCTCTCTCCTTTTATAATATTTTTATTCCTTATCGTTAATCATTCTGTTCACTGCGGGAATTTCATTCGTGACGACAAAGTCCACGCCGTAGCTCATGAACTGCTGCGCCTCCTCGGCAGTGTCCAGCGACCATACACCGCAGTAAACGCCCTGATTATGAAGCTCTTCAACCACCGACTGCGTAACCATCGGGAAATTATATAAAATTCCCCTGTTGTCACCGATTTGAGAAATCAAATTCATATAAAATATATATTCCTGATTTGAATAACCGATAACCATCAGCGGAATTGTCGTATTAAGCTCGCGGATTTTCACCAAAGCTTCTATTTCGCCCGTTATAATACACCTGTTCTGCAAACCGCTGTCATATATTTTCTGCAAAAAATCCTCATAATTCTGTATCTTTTTTATCTCTATAACAGCCACGCAGTCATAGACAACGCAGGTGTTAAGATATTCTATCATTGTCGGAATATGCAGGTTATAATACTGCTCTATATTGTTTCCCGCGTCAATTGTCATTTCCATAAGCTGGTCGTAGGTATACGCGCCGATAGCCCCGTCGCCGTCAGTCGTGCGGTCGATGGTATCGTCGTGCATACACATGAACACGCCGTCCGCGCTTTCGGAAATGTCCGTTTCTATGCCCCAAAATCCGCATTTTCCCGCCAGCTCAAACGCGGGAACGGTATTTTCGGGCGCAACTCCCGAATACCCCCTATGCGCTACAAAACGCTCAATATTCGTGCCGAAAAGCGGCTCGGAGCTTATAGTATAAACCTTTTCCCCGGCAGGCTTGTCCGCTTTTACCTCGTCCGGTTTCAGCTTTCCGGCGGCAAGCCCGCCGACAAATAACGCAATCGCAAGCAGCCACAAAATTTTCCGCACTTGCTTATGCCCCCAATCTGTTAAATAGCCCTGAATTATTTAGTATTTATGACAACAACCTGTCTGTCGCCATCCCAGTCCACCGAAAATCCTATAATTTTTGCCAAATCGCGTATTTTAAAATACGTCGAGCCGTTAATGTTGTACGCGGTAATCTGAACCCTGTCGCCGTCCGCGTAAATAGGCGCGGAATTTTCCTCCACCGTCAGCATCGGCGAATGTTCAACGTCAAGCTCACCGCCGACTATTACATATTTAACGCCCGTTGAAATGGAAATCGCGTTTAAATCCGTGTCCCATTCCACGTTAAATCTCGAATCCGTCGTCCTCAAAAGCATTGCGACGTCGCGGATTTTATAATAATTTGAATTGTCTACCGTATAGCCCGCAACCTCGCTCTCTTTTCCGTCTATCACGAGCGCCGCGCCCGATTTTGACGCCGTAAGGCTGTTTACCTTTTCATAGCTGTTTACAAATTCCTCTATTTTCGCCCTGTTGGGGTAATTGTTCGTCATAAAATTATTGTTGAACATGTCCGCGTAAGGCACTGTCGGATATGAGCTTACGTCGGTTTTGTCTATTTTCGTCGCTTTAAGCTCCGTTCCGTTAAGCTCTAATTTATAGAAATTTATAACAGAGCTGTAGCGCGGAATTTCGCGTCCGACAAATATGTAATTTCCCTCTTTATCGTAGACCGTTATGTCCTCAAGGCATGTCCCTATAATATTTGCGGGGACTTTTATCGGCGCAATGGCATTTCCCGACATTGTAAAGCCCGCCGATATTCCTCCGTCCGCGCTGTTTTTTATGACGAACGCCTCGGGAATACCGCTGCGGTCAATATCCGTTAAAACCACGTCCGTATACGAGGGGTCGGAGGACATTACCTTCATAAGTCTTGTCACAAACGCGTCCCTCCAGCTTTCCGCCGCCATTGCCTGCGGGGCTGAAACCGCCAGCGACATAACCGCCGCCGTTATAAGTGATGTTATTCTTTTCATATATATTTCCTTTCGTTTACAAATGCTCTTCTGCGTTTGACAAATTGCTGATTTTAAAATATACTTGTATTATACTAAATATTTTTCAAAATGTCAAATACTGATTAAAGGAGAAAAGAAATGGTCTTTTCAAGCCTGATGTTTGTGTGTGTATTTTTGCCGATTGTGCTTATTACATACAACCTGTCAAAAAATATAACATATAAAAATATTATTCTCGTGATACTGTCGCTCGTTTTTTACGCATGGGGCGAGCCCGTATGGATAACGCTGCTCATTATAAGCGCGGCGGCTGACTATATACACGGTCTTATAATCGACCGTCATTACGCGACTCCCATAGCGACGGCGGCGCTCGTCAGCTCGCTTGTTATAAATCTCGGCATGCTTTTTGTGTTCAAATATTCGGGATTTCTGACGGAAAGCTTAAATTCCGTTACGGGGCTGAATTTGCATGTCCCGAAGTTTGCGCTTCCCGTGGGAATTTCGTTTTACACTTTTCAAACGCTGTCGTATACGATTGACTTATACCGCGGAAAAACTCATGTGCAGGATTCGTTTTTAAAATTCCTGCTGTATGTTTCGATGTTCCCGCAGCTTGTCGCGGGCCCTATCGTTCGGTACGACGACATTGCGCCGCAGCTTTCCGAAAGAAAGACAACGGCGGACGGCATGGCGTACGGAATTAAGCGGTTTACGGCGGGACTCTTAAAAAAGCTCGCTCTTGCCAATACCGCGGGCGATTTGGCGGCGCTGCTGCTTGAGGGAACGCGCCTTACTGTGGCGTCCTCGTGGCTCGGCATGATAATGTTTACCTTTCAGATTTATTTTGACTTTTCGGGATATTCCGATATGGCGATAGGCTTGGGCAGTATGCTCGGCTTTAAATTCAAAGAAAATTTCGATTATCCGTATATCTCAAAAAACATAACGGAATTCTGGCGGCGGTGGCATATCTCATTAAGCGGCTTTTTCCGCGATTATGTCTATATCCCGCTCGGCGGCAACCGCTATAAGCCCGTGAGAAATTTGTTTATCGTATGGATTTTGACGGGACTGTGGCACGGCGCAAGCTGGAATTTTGCGCTGTGGGGACTGTTTTACGGCGTGATACTCTTTATTGAAAAGTATCTGTTCGACGGCAGGCTTCGGAAAATCCCATCGCCGTTTTGCCACATTTACACAATGCTGATTGTCATAATCGGCTGGGCGATATTCTATTTCACGGATATACCCTCTCTTGCGGCGTTTTTTAAGGGCGCGTTCGGCATAGGCTCGCCGCTCTACGATTTAAGCTCTGTGTCCGCGATATGTACCAACCTGTGGCTTATTGTATTGTGTGTAATAGGCATTACGCCCGTGCCGAAAGTCATATACAGCCACTTGTGCAAGGAGCATAAGGCGTTCGCGGCTGTGAGTGAACCGCTGCTTGTCACGCTCGGTCTGGCGCTTTGCTTTGTGCTGCTGGTAGGTCAAACGTATAACCCGTTTTTATATTTCAGATTTTAGGTGATAAACATGAAGAAAAATAATATAATAATAATCGGTTTCGCGGTAATGCTTGCCGTGTTCGCGGCAATTCTGATTTATCCCCCCGACAGGAAAAGCGCGGAGGAGGAAAACAGAACGCTCGCGGCTATGCCCGAAATATCGGGGGACAGCATATTGTCAGGCAAGTTCGCGCAGGGCTTTGAAAGCTTCATTGACGACAATCTCGGCTTTCGTTCCTTTTTTACGTCCGTCAGCAAAAAGCTGTCGTCGCTAAAGGGTATAAGCACGCCCGCGGGCAGGCTCGTTTATACCGATACCGATATGGGAACGGGGTCTGTTCAAAAGGCGAGTATGCTTATCGTGAACAAAACGGTATTTGAGCTGTTCGTCAAGAACACCGCGCACGAGGAGGAATATATCGAGGCTGTAAACAGCTACGCGCAGAAGCTTGACCCGAATATCAGGCTTTACGCCGCGCTTATACCGACGCAGCTTGAATTTCAGGAGCCGATTTACGCAAATATGCAGGACAGTCAGAAGGACACGATTGACTATATTTATGACCGCCTTGACAGCCGTATTGAAACAGTGGATATGTATTCGCCGCTCAAAAATCATATAGACGAATATATATATTTCCGCTCCGACCACCACTGGACGCAGCTCGGCGCGTATTACGCCTATCAGGCGTTTTGCGGCGCGGCTGATATGACGCCCGCCGACAAGGACGGCTTTCAGAAAAACAACATAGCGAATTTTCTGGGCTATCTTTACAGACAGGCGCCCTCTTCCGAAATTGCGTCAAATCCCGACACGATAGAATGGTACGACGTAAATCCCGACGAGCATATTGAGCTTTCCATGATAGGCTTTAACGACAGCGGTGAATTTGCTTATACAAATCATCTGTTCGACAAAGCAAACGCGAATTACGATTTCTTTTTAAGCGGCGACCACCCGCTTGTCACGCTTACAAACAACGCCAATCCCGGCGGCAAAACAATAATGATTGTACGCGACTCTTTCGCGAACGCATTCGCGCCGTGGATAATAAACAATTATCACAGAGTTGTTCTGATTGACCCGAGAACTTATAAGAAAAGCTTTGATGACGCAGTGAAAGAATATAACCCCGACGAGGTTATGATTATGAACTACATTTTCACGACTACATTTGAAGATTATTGCAATTTACTGAAAAATTTATATTAAGATTTGAAATACTGTCCGAAAAACAGGATTGAATTTGTCTAAAATATAAAGAAAAGATAAATAAAATATAAATTTTTCATAAAAACACTTGCATTTTTTACGATTTTGTAATATGCTATATATGCTGAATAGGCATGAAAGGGTGATAATCATGGAATTTAACGAAACAATGAAAATCAATCTGGAGTTCGATAAGGAACAAGAGGTGCGCGACATAATTTCCAAGGTTTATGAGGCGCTTAAAATTAAGGGCTACGACCCGATAAGCCAGATTGTGGGATATATTCTTTCGGGCGACCCGACCTATATAACAAGCTATAACGGCGCGCGCGGTCTTATCGTTAAGGTTGAACGCGACGAACTGCTCGAAGAAGTTGTGAAGAAATATATAAATACGCTGTAAAAAAACGCTGCGGTTTCCGCAGCGTTTTTTCATCAATACGTATCGCTTTTTATCAGTGTTCCGATACCCGTCTTTGTAAAGATTTCAAGCAGCAGGCAATGAGGTATGCGTCCGTCAATGATATGCACGCCCGTGACGCCGGACTCAATCGCGTCAACGCAGCCTAAAACCTTCGGTATCATGCCGCCGTTTATTACGCCGCTGTCAATCATCTCGTGGATTTCATCGCTGTCCGCTTCATATACAATGTTTCCGACGCTGTCCTTTATTCCCTCTACGTCGGTCAGCAATATCAGCTTTTCCGCCTTAACCGCCGCCGCAACCGCCGCCGCGACAGTGTCAGCGTTTATATTATAGCTGTTTCCCTCGTCGTCCGTGCCGATAGGCGCGATTACGGGAATATACCGGTCTGAGGACAGCAGATTTATAAGACACGGCTTAATATGTACTATATCGCCGACATAGCCCAAATCCTTTTTCCCGCCGTCAACTTCGGTATACTGCTTCTTACATTCGATAAAGCTTCCGTCAATACCGCATACGCCGACCGCGCGTCCGCCTTTGGTGTTTAGCAGCGCGACAATTTCCTTGTTCGTCTTTCCGACAAGCACCTGCTGCGCGATTTTCATTGTCTGTTCGTCCGTTACACGCAGTCCGTTTATAAATTCACTCTTTATGTTATGGTCGTTTAATTCCTTTGAAATATCGGGACCGCCGCCGTGTACGACAATCGGGTTAATTCCGATAAATTTCAAAAGCGTAATGTCCTGCATTACCGAATTTTTTAAATCCTCGTTAATCATCGCGTTTCCGCCGTATTTTATAACAAACGTCTTTCCCGCGAATTTTTGAATATACGGCAGGGCGTCAATCAATATCCCCGCTTTTTTGATAAATTCTTCCATTGATGTCACCTTCTCTGATTACAAATAAAATCCTGCGTTCTGAAGTCCCGTTTTCTCGTCAAGCCCGAACAGCAAGTTCATGTTCTGAACCGCCTGTCCCGCCGCGCCCTTTACGATATTGTCGATTGTTGAAATAACAACCGCTCTTTGCAGACGCTTGTCATACACAACGCCTATGTCGGCAAAATTCGAGCCCGCGACATGCTTTGTTTCGGGCAGATTTCCCGCTTCTTTCACGCGTACAAAAAACTCGTTTTTGTAATATTCTTTGTACATTTCCGTGAGCTCCTCCGTGCTTGACGGACGGTTCAAATTCACGTATATTGTCGCGAGTATTCCGCGCTTCTGCGGAATAAGATGCGGCGTGAACGACAGTATTATCGGCTCGCCCGCGATATTTGAAAGCTCCTGTTCTATTTCCGAGGTGTGGCGGTGAGTTGCTACCTTATACGCCTTGCTGTTTTCCGTACATTCGCAGAATGTATATGGAAGCGACGACGTTCTTCCCGCGCCCGTCACGCCTGATTTTGCGTCGATTATAATATTTTTCGTTTCCGCGATTTTATTTGCCAGCAGCGGCGCCGCGCCGAGGATTGAACAGGTTGTGTAACAACCCGGGTTTCCGATAAGACGCGCTTTTTTTATTTTTTCGCGGTGAAGCTCGGGCAGTCCGTAGACCGATTCCTTTAAAAGCCCGGGCGACGAATGCTTTTCGCCGTACCATTCCTCATATACCGCGGCGTCGTCATAACGGTAATCGCCGCTTAAATCTATGACCTTAAGCCCGCGCTCTATAAGCGAAGGAATAACCTCCTTTGACGCTCCGTGCGGAAGTGCGGTAAACGCGACGTCGCACTTTGCCGCCTCGTCAAGATTTACTTCGGCACATTCCTTGTCAAGAATATGCCCGAAATTTTGGTATACCTCGCTTATCGGCTTACCCGCAAAGCTCTGCGAGCCGAGAATTTCTATATTAACTTCGGGATGATTTGAGAGTATACGAACAAGCTCAATTCCCGCATATCCCG
Source organism: uncultured Lachnospiraceae bacterium (assembly GCA_964496015.1). Lineage (GTDB taxonomy): Bacteria > Bacillota > Clostridia > UBA1381 > UBA1381 > JALEPO01. The sequence goes on from CAZBXN010000050.1 coordinate 9,058, forward strand.
TCGCGCCCAATACAGCCGCCTTAATCATAATATCACCTCATTATTTCACATTCGTTATAAATTGTATCATAAGAACAAGGCGTTGTAAAGTATTAAATTTGCCGATTTTTGTAATATATGTCACAGTTTTTTAAGGGAATTTGCATTGATTTGTCATATTTAAAACTATATAATGTAAAAGTGTCAATATGGAAAATTATCTTTAAAAGGGGTGAAGTCCTTGAAAAAGAGAATATATAAGCTGTTATGCGTGTTCTGCGCCGCAACGGTAATCATATCCTGCGTAACTCTGGACGGCTCGGCTCTGTCAGATAAGCCCACGGGAAAGATGGCGTCGGTTTACGCGTACGTTCTGAACGATTACATGGGAACATACGGCGTTATTTCCACGCCGAACGCGGGCGGCGCGATTACGGACGAAAACGGCGGCGCGATTTCCCCGACAGGCGTTATCTGCGGCGATATTGTGGATTTTGACGCGAACGAAAATCCGTATCTTGCAATATTTCTTGCCGACGGCCGGAATAACACGGCGTCGTGCCATATATGGAAATACAACGAGGCGACGGAGGAAGCGGAAAAAATCGCGGCGCTCGATAAAAATTACGGCGATATTCCCGCCGACAAAACAGGCGGCTTTAATATTGGCTGGAACGACAAAAAACGCTATATCACCTATAGGGAATACAATACAAACGGCGAGCCCGTGAACGAGGAATTTTACACTGTTTTAAACGGCGACACGCTTATGTACGTATATAATCCCACCGATGTTTCGGAGTCGGAAATTATGAATTTTAACGCGTACAGCCTGCGCCCCATGGTTGACGTTTCGTACTTTAACGAGGCGCTCGGCAATTTCTTTAATAATTTGAAAAACACAGCCGCGGACAGCGTGACGTATGAGGATATTTCGGAAAAGCTCTATCCCGAGGACGAGGGCAGGCTTGAAAAAGTCCTCTCAAAGGCGGTCGCGCTCGAAAACTTTGATATTGCGGATTTTGACACGCTTGATAAATACAAGGCGGAATTAAACGAGCCCTCAGGCACAAACAGATTTTATCTGATAACAAATATGTATAATCTCGGCGACGAAATCTATTACGTGCGTTTTTCAACGGACATGTCGTTTTACAATTACGCGCTGTTAAGACGGAGCGACACCGCCGACAGCGGCTATCAGATTTTAAATGTCAGCACCGACTGTATTCCTCTGTCCGACAGGGAATTAAAGCAGATTAAGGACGCGTATTCCAGAAATACGCTGCTGTATAAACGGTCAAAGGGAACGCTCAAGGTTGACAGGAGCGTTACGGATTTTTTGAACGGCAGAAAAGAAAGCAACAAACCCGTTGAAATCTTCGGCAGGACTTTTGACCCGCGTTTGAAAATCCCAATCGCCTGCATAAGCGGCGGAATTGTAATTGCATTGCTTACAATTTTATGGGCGTATATTTACGGAAATGACGATTAAAAAAGCGGAGGATTTAATAATCCTCCGCTTTTTCTATCGCTTCTTTTTTCTTTCTCAGTCCTCTGAAAAAGTCCGTTAAGACCTCCGCGCACT
>CAZBXN010000051.1:0-10338 GCA_964496015.1 uncultured Lachnospiraceae bacterium
GCTTGCAAGCATAGGCGAGGCGAACCTTGACGAGGACGAAAAATTCAAGGTGACGGTTTCGATTTTCAAGGACGCGAAAAAGCTCGTTATTTCCGATAACGGTATCGGCATGACAGCCGAAGAAATCGACAAATACATCAACCAAATCGCCTTTTCGGGAGCAAGCGACTTCCTTGCGAAGTACAAGGAGGAGGACGACAAGGGCGCGCAGATTATCGGTCATTTCGGACTTGGTTTTTACAGCGCGTTTATGGTAGCCGACAGCGTTGAAATCGACTCGCTTTCATATCAGGACGGCGCAAAAGCAGCAAAATGGACATGCGACGGCAGTATGGAATTTGAACTGACGGACGGCGAAAGAACCGAGCGCGGTACAACAATCACGCTTAATATCGCCGAGGACAGCGCAGAATTTCTGGAGGAGCATACAATCCGCTCTATCCTGCACAAATACTGCTCATTCCTGCCGATTGAGGTATATCTTGAAACACCCGGCAAAAAAGAGGAATGTGACTGCGGTCATGACCATGAGCACGGCGAAGAGCACGAGCATGAACCCGAAGAACCGAAGCCGATAAACGACACAAATCCGCTGTGGATGAAAAAACCGTCGGAATGTACGGACGAGGAATACAAGGAATTTTACCGCAATGTATTTATGGACTTCAATGAACCGCTGTTCTGGATACATTTGAACGTCGATTATCCGTTCAATTTAAAGGGTATATTGTATTTCCCGAAAATCAATCATGAGTTTGCGGGACAGGAAGGACAGATAAAGCTATACAACAATCAGGTATTTGTCGCGGACAACGTAAAAGAGGTTATTCCCGAATTTCTAATGCTGTTAAAGGGCGTTATCGACTGCCCCGACCTGCCGCTTAACGTATCGCGCAGCTTTTTGCAGAATGACGGCTATGTAAAGAAAATCTCGGCGCACATTACGAAAAAGGTCGCGGACAAGCTCACAAGCCTTTACAATTCCGAAAAAGAAAGCTACGAGAAATACTGGGACGACATCAACGTATTCATCAAATACGGCTGTCTGCGGGACGATAAATTCTACGATAAGGTTAAAGACGTAATAATTTACAAGGATTTGAACGACAAGTATCTGACGCTCAATGAATATCTCGGTATTGACAAGGACGCGGACGATAAAAACGACGGCAAGGATAACGACAGCAAGGAAAAGGATATTTACTATGTTTCCGACCCCGTCACGCAGTCGCAGTACATCAATATGTTCAAAAATCAGGGACTTAACGCGGTAATTCTGCCGACAATGATGGACACGCATTTCATTTCTTTTGTTGAAATGAAGCAGGCGGGCGTGAAATTTAAAAGAATAGACTCAGCCGTAAACGATATTTCCGAAGCTGCCGAAAAGGACGACGCGGCAAAGGAAAAGGACGAAAAGCTGATTGAAAAATTCAAGACGGAAATCGGCGACGAAAGCCTTAAAATTGAGGTTCAGCCGCTAAAGGACAGCAATATCCCCGCGATAATTCTGTTAGGCGAGCAGTCGCGGCGCATGCAGGAGATGTACCGCGCCTACGGTCAGCAAATGGCAGGCATGGCGGATATGTTCAAGGACGAGTTCACGCTTGTGTTAAATTCCAACAACCCGCTTATTCAGAAAATCGACGGCTTAAATGACGAGGACGCAAATTTGGTAATTGACCACGTATACGACCTCGCCAAAATCAGTCACAGCCCGCTCGGCGCGGAGCAAATGACGCGGTTTATCGAGCGTTCAAACAAATTGCTCGAAAAACTGTTCTGATTGGTCTTATAATGTCCGCAGCGCGCAATAAAATGCGCGGCGGACATTTTTTGTGCCCGAATTAACAAAAATTACTGTAAAATCAAAAAAGCTATTGTTTTAATGACGGATATGGTATATAATATACAGTAAATATATACAAGGAGAAGAAAAATGAACAGTGTTAATTTATATGTTGTGGTTCCGTGCTACAACGAGGAGGAGGTTCTTCCCGAAACCTCGCGTCAGATGCTTGAGCTTTTTGACGGGATGAAAACGGACGGACTGATAAACGACAAAAGCCGCATTGTGTTTGTAGACGACGGTTCAAAGGATAAAACATGGGAAATTATAGACAGCCTGTCAAACGAACATGCTGAAATAGCGGGCGTTAAGCTTGCGCGAAACGCGGGACATCAGAACGCGCTTTTAGGCGGTCTTATGACGGTTAAAGACGACTGCGACTGCGCTATTTCCATTGACGCGGATTTACAGGACGATATTCACGTTATACCCGATATGGTACGCGCGTTTCAGAACGGCTGCGATATTGTTTACGGCGTCCGCGACAAGCGGGAAACGGACACGTTTTTCAAGCGCACCTCCGCCGAGGGCTTCTATAAGCTTATGGCGCTTATGGGCGTTAAAATTGTGTTTAATCATGCGGATTTCCGCCTGATGTCGAGCCGTGCGCTGGAGGAATTTTCAAAGTTCCCCGAAAGAAATTTATTCCTGCGCGGAATGGTGCCGCTTGTGGGCTTCAAATCGACAAGCGTATATTATCACAGAAACGAGCGTTTTGCGGGCGAGTCAAAATATCCGCTCAAAAAAATGATTTCGTTTGCGTTTGACGGAATTACGTCGTTCAGCATAAGCCCGATAAGGCTAATCAGCGCGCTCGGCGCAATAGTATGCGTGATTTCGGTTATTATGGCACTGTACGCGCTTATTCAGAAAATCATGGGTCACACGGGCGCGGGCTGGACATCGCTGATGATGTCTATCTGGTTCCTCGGCGGCGTACAGCTTCTTTCGGTCGGCTTAATCGGCGAATATATCGGCAAGATTTATAAGGAAGTCAAGCGCAGACCGAGATATATTATTGAGGAATATAAAAACGAATAAATTTATATATCAGAAAGGACTTTCGATATGTACGACATTATCATAATCGGCGGCGGAGCGGCGGGAATGAACGCCGCGCTGTATGCGGGACGCGGCGGCATGAGGACGCTTCTGCTTGAAAAGCTCTCCTGCGGCGGTCAGGCGGTCAAAACTTATGAAATTGACAATTATCTCGGTTTTGACGGCAATCCCACGGGCTTGGAGCTTGCCGCCGCTATGGAAAAACACGCGCGGAAATTCGGCGCGGAGTTTTCCACGGAAAACGTAAAAGAAATACGCAACGCGGCAAGCCCTGTTAAAACAGTCGTGACGCGTAAAAACGAATATCAGGCGCGGGCTGTCATTTTTGCGACGGGCGCAAGCCCGAAGAAGCTCGGCATTGACGGCGAGGACAGACTTGCGGGCGCGGGCGTAAGCTACTGCGCGACGTGCGACGGCGCGTTTTTCAAGGGTAAGGACGTTGTTGTAATCGGCGGCGGAAACACAGCGTGCGAGGACGCTCTGTATCTTGCGAAATTCTGCGAAAACATATATCTTTTAAACCGTTCAAAGCGTTTCCGCGCGGCGAAAACCATTCTTGACAAGGCAAAATCAAACCCTAAAATCACGGTTTACACTGATATTGTCGCGGAAAGCTTCGTTGGCGGGTCGTCGCTTGAAAAAGTAATCGTAAAAAATACGGCTGCGGGCGAGCGCGGATTTTTCAACGCCTCGGGCGCGGTTGTCGCGATAGGCGTAACGCCCGACTCGGCTCTTGCCAAACAATGCGGGGTTGAAACTTGCCCGCTCGGCTTTATAAAAACCGACATGTATCTAAAAACCAATATTCAGGGGATTTTCGCGGCGGGTGACGTAAGGGTGTCGCCGCTTCGGCAGGTTATCACGGCGGCGGCGGACGGCGCAGTCGCGGCTACGACGGCAATAAATTATGTTAATGAGGTACACGGATGAAACTGATTAAAAACGCGCATATTTACGCAATGGACGGCAGTGAATACGAAAACGGCTGCGTCCTGTTTGACGATAAAATACAGTATGTCGGAAAAAACTGGGCTTTTCCCGACGCGGACGAGGTAATTGACGCAAAAGGGCTTATTGTCACGCCCGGGCTTATTGACGCGCACTGCCACCTCGGCATGTTCGAGGACTCGCTCGGCTTTGAGGGCGACGACGGCAACGAGGACAGCGACCCCGTAACGCCGCATCTGCGCGCGATTGACGCGATAAATCCGTTCGACCGCGGCTTTGAGGAGGCGCGCGCGGCAGGAGTTACGGCAGTCGTAACGGGACCGGGCAGCGCAAACCCCGTGGGCGGTCAGTTCGCGGCTCTCAAAACAGCGGGAATATGCGTTGACGACATGATTATAAAAGCTCCCGCGGCGATGAAATTCGCGCTCGGCGAAAACCCGAAAACGGTATATAACGAAAAAAATCAGGCTCCCGTAACGCGTATGGGAACAATGGCGATTATAAGGGAACTGCTGATGAAAGCGAAAAATTACAAGGAACAGCTTGATTTGTACCTTGCCGGCAAGGAGGAAAACGACAAGCCCGAATTTGACGTTAAGCTTGAAGCTATGCTGCCCGTGCTTGCAAAGGAAATCCCCGTCAAAATTCACGCGCACCGCGCCGATGATATTTGCAGTGCGATACGCTTAAAAAAGGAATTTGACATTGACGTGACAATCGAGCATTGCTCGGACGGCGACAGAATTGCGGATATTTTGGAGCGCGAAAAGCTTCCCGTCATGCTCGGTCCGACGCTTTCGGACAGAAGCAAGCCCGAGCTTTCCAATCTCACGTTTGACACCTACAGAAATTTGTCGGACAGGGGTGTTGACACGGCGATTATTACCGACCACCCCGAAATCACAATCGGAAATCTTCCGCTTTGCGCCGTTATGGCAGTAAAGCGCGGAATGGACAGAATGAAAGCCCTCGCAGGTATCACGATTACGGCGGCGCGGAACTGCCGTATAGATAACCGTGTCGGCAGCCTTGAAAAAGGCAAGGACGCGGATATTTGTATATGGACGAAATTACCTGTCGATTTTGACGCCGAATGTGTAAGGGTATTTATTGACGGAAAATCGGTAAAATAAAAGCCTGCAATACGCAGGCTTTTAATTTTGTACAAACGCCATACTTCTTTTTTATACAAATATCTGAAAATGGCGGCATTTTTGTGAAAATACCTTAAAAATATTGACATATTATGTATTTTTCTGATACAATATCCTTATGTGAAAAAATGAAAACGGAGGTTAAAATTAAAATGCAGTCAAATATGAATTATGTTGATGAAGTTTTAAAAGAATACGGCGACGAGCAGAGAAATCTCATAACCGTATTGCAGCATATTCAGGCGGAATACCGCTATTTACCGCGCGACATTCTCGAGTATGTAGCGGATAAAATGGATATAAGTCTTGCAAAGATTTATTCGGTAGCGACATTCTATGAGAATTTTTCGCTTGACCCCAAGGGTAAATATGTAATCAAAATTTGTGACGGAACGGCGTGCCATGTGCGCAAATCCGTGCCTATTCTGAACAAGGTTCGGGAAATCCTCGGCGTAAACGAGCAAAAGCCGACAACGGAGGACATGATGTTCACGGTTGAAACGGTATCATGTCTGGGCGCGTGCGGACTTGCGCCCGTCATGACGATAAACGATGCGGTACACCCCGCAATGACGCCGCAAAAGGCGGCTGAACTGATTGACGAAATCAGAAAGGAGGAGGGACAATGCTGAAATCAAGAGGAGAATTAAAAGCGTACCGCGATTTATGCAAATCCGCGCTCGATATGCAGGAAATGCGGATTTTGGTCTGTGCGGGAACAGGCTGCGTTGCGGGCGGAAGTATTGAAATTTACAGAAAGCTTGTAACAATCTGCACGGAGCGCAATCTGAACGTTCAGATACAGCTTGAAAAGGAAGTTGAGCATAACGGTATCGGCATAAAAAAGAGCGGCTGTAACGGCTTCTGCGAGCTTGGACCTCTCGTTAAAATCGAACCTATGGGCTGGCTGTATTTGCAGGTAAAGCTTGACGACTGCGAGGAAATCGTTGAAAAGACAATCATAAATAAAGAGCCTGTTGAAAGACTGTTCTATAAGGACGCGACAGGCACTTATGAAAAGCAGTTCGACATTCCGTTCTACAAGAAGCAGACAAGAATTGTTCTTGACGAGTGCGGTCAGATTGACGCGGACTCCATAGACGAATACATAGCGCTCGGCGGTTATTCGGGACTTGAAAAGGCGCTTTTTGATATGACAGACGAGGAAATCTGCAACGAGATTGAAGAAAGCGGACTCAGAGGACGCGGCGGCGGCGGTTATCCTGCTGGCAAGAAGTGGCATCAGGTAAGAAAACAGCCCGAAAAAATCCGCTATGTCGTATGTAACGGCGACGAGGGCGACCCCGGCGCATTCATGGACAGAAGTATCATGGAGGGAAATCCTCACAGAATGCTTGAGGGTATGCTGATTGCAGGTATCGCGACGGCTGCCCATGAGGGTTATATTTATGTAAGAGCCGAATATCCGCTGGCGGTTGAAAGACTGCAAAACGCGATTACAAAGGCCCGCGAGCTTGGATTTATCGGTAAAAATATATTGGGCTCGGACTTTTCGTTTGATATACATATAAATCAGGGCGCGGGAGCGTTTGTCTGCGGTGAGGGCAGCGCGCTTACGGCGTCAATCGAGGGCGAGCGCGGTATGCCGCGCGTTAAGCCGCCCAGAACCGTTGAGGCAGGACTTTTTGCAAAGCCGACGGTACTTAACAATGTTGAAACCTACGCGAATGTTCCTATTATAATTACAAAGGGTAAGGACTGGTACCGCTCAATCGGTACTGAAACAAGTCCGGGAACAAAAGCGTTTGCAATTACAGGTAACGTAAAAAATACAGGTCTTATCGAAGTTCCTATGGGAACAACGCTCCGCGAGGTCGTGTTTGACATCGGCGGCGGTATTAAGGGCGATAAGAAATTCAAAGCCGTACAGATAGGCGGACCGTCGGGCGGCTGTCTGACGCTCGGCGAGGGTCAGCTTGATTTGAAGCTTGACTTCGACTCCTTAAAGAAGGTCGGCGCGATGATAGGCTCGGGCGGACTTGTTGTAATGGACGAAAACACTTGTATGGTTGAGGTTGCGAGATTTTTCATGAACTTCACGCAAAACGAGTCGTGCGGAAAGTGCGTTCCCTGCCGCGAGGGTACAAAGAGAATGCTCGAAATCCTCGAAAGAATTGTTCACGGAAACGGCACATTGGAGGATATTGATTTGCTCGAAGAAATCGCGGACACCGTTTCAAAAACGGCTCTCTGCGGTCTCGGAAAGACGGCGGCAAACCCCGTTATCTCGACCTTAAAATATTTCAGAGATGAATATATAGCGCACGTTGTGGATAAGAAATGTCCGGCGGGAGCGTGTCAGGCTCTGAAGCAGTACAAGATAAATCCCGACAAGTGCAAGGGCTGTTCAAAGTGTGCAAGACAATGCCCTGTTCAGGCGATAAGCGGCGAGATTAAGAGCCCGTTTAACATCAATTCGGAGAAATGTATTAAGTGCGGAGCGTGTCAGGAAGCGTGTCCGTTCGGCGCAATAGAAACCGTCTGATTACGGCAATTGAATGAAAGCCGAGATAAAATTGTTCAGATTGCCGTTTTGAGGAACGACGATGTACACAGGTACTTCGAGTTCCGAAAAATGGTGATATGGGCGATTTTAGCCGGCAAATCGAAAGGAGAATTAAATACCTATGGGATATATGTATGTTGACGGAATAAAGGTTCCTATAGAGGGCGAAAAAAACGTTCTTGAAATAATCAGAAAAGCGGGAATTGAAATGCCGACGTTCTGCTATTATTCGGAGCTTTCAACCTACGGCGCGTGCAGAATGTGCGTTGTTGAAAACGAATGGGGCGGCGTTGAGGCGGCTTGTTCGACACAGCCGCGCGACGGCATGAAGATAAAAACGAACACGGTCGCTTTGCAAAAGCACAGAAAAATGATTTTGGAGCTGCTGCTTTCCTCGCATTGCCGCGACTGTACCACCTGTTCAAAAAGCGGTTCGTGCCGTTTGCAGGAGCTTGCAATACGCTTCGGCGTGAGAAACGTGCGTTTTGAGGACACAAGACCGCACAAGGAATTTGACACGAGCAGCACAAGTATTGTGCGCGACCCGAACAAGTGTATTCTTTGCGGCGACTGCGTGCGCGTATGCCGTGAAAAGCAGGGCTTGGGAATTATCGACTTCGCAAACAGAGGCTCGGAAATGCGCGTTATGCCCGCGTTTGACATGAAATTATGCGACACGGACTGCGTAAACTGCGGTCAGTGCGCGGCAGTATGCCCGACGGGCGCGATAACGGTAAAAGACGAAACGGATAAAATGTGGAAATACTTAAATGACCCGACAAAACGCGTAATCGTTCAGATTGCGCCCGCGGTAAGAGTTGCCTTGGGCGACGAATTCGGAATTGAGCACGGTGAAAACGTTCTCGGCAAGGCTGTCGCGGCGCTCAAAATGATGGGCGTTGACAGAGTTTACGACACGGTTCTCGGCGCGGATATGACGGTCGTTGAAGAGGCTGCGGAATTCCTCGACAGAGTTAAAAACAACGGGACTTTCCCGATGTTTACATCATGCTGTCCCGCATGGATAAAATATGCGGAGGAAAAGCACCCCGAGCTTATAAACACAAATATTTCAAGCTGCCGCTCGCCTATGCAGATGTTCGGAAGCATTATAAAAGAGCTTCATGAGCAGGAGGGCGACGAAAGAGAGCTTGTTTCAGTTGCAATTATGCCTTGTACGGCAAAGAAATACGAGGTTGCGCGTCCAGAGTTTACGGTTGACGGCAAGAGAATTATTGAATTGTCGCTTACAACGCAGGAGCTTGCGGCTATGATACGCGAAGCGGGTATTCAGTTCGCGGACATCGACCCCGAATATCTTGACGCTCCGTTCGATATGGGCGGCTCGGGCGCGGGAGTAATCTTCGGCGTAACGGGCGGCGTTGCGGAAGCGGTTATCCGCGAATGCGGACTGGATAAGAGCTCGGGCGCGGTTAAGAGTCTGAAATTTGTCGGTATCAGAGGCAAGGAGGACATCAAGGAAGCCGAAATCGAAATTGAGGGCAGAAAATTCAAAATCTGCGTTGTTCACGGTCTTGCTTCCGCAGAAAAGGTTATACGCTCAATCCAAAAGGGCGAAGCGTATTACGATTTAATCGAGGTCATGGCTTGTCCCGAGGGCTGTATCGGCGGCGCAGGTCAGCCGTTCGGACTTTATCCCGAGCGCGACAAGCGTGCGATAGGGCTTTATCACACAGACGACAGAATACAGATTAAATATTCGGGTAAAAACCCGACGGTGCAGATGATATATGACGACATTATAAAGGGCAGAAATCACGAAATGCTGCACGTAAAATACAACAAATAACCAAAAGACCGCCGACGGCGGTCTTTTCGGATTTAAGGAGTTTACATGAAAATCGGAAATGTGACAACCGAAAACGACATTTTCCTCGCGCCTATGGCAGGAATTACGGATTTGGCGTTCCGCGCTATCTGCAAATCGTACGGCGCGGGAATGGTGTATTCGGAAATGGTAAGCGCAAAAGGGCTTTATTATAACGACAAAAAAACGGCGGAGCTTATGACGCTCGCGGACGGTGAGCGTCCTGCGGCTATCCAGATTTTCGGCTCGGACGCGGAAATTATGGCGGCGGTTATCCCAAAAGTCATGGAATTTAAGCCCGATATAATTGACATCAACATGGGCTGTCCCGCACCGAAAATCGTAAACAACGGCGACGGCAGCGCGCTGATGAAAAATCCCAAGCTAATCGGTGAAATTGTCCGCGCCGTTTCTGACGCGTCGCCCGTTCCCGTAACCGTAAAAATCCGCAAGGGCTGGGACAAATTGAGCGTAAACGCGCTTCTGATTGCGCAAATTGCAGAGGAAAACGGCGCGGCGGCGATTGCCGTCCACGGCAGAACGCGCGACGAGTTTTACAGCGGAAAAGCCGATTGGGATATTATAAAGGAAATAAAGCGCGCCGTTTCCGTGCCCGTTATCGGAAACGGCGATATATGGTGCGCGCAGGACGCAAAAAATCTGATGGATTATACGGGCTGTGACGCTGTTATGGTCGCGCGCGGCGCGCAGGGAAATCCGTTTATATTCCGTCAGATTGACGAGCTTTTTAAAACGGGCAGAGTATCATATGAACCGACGCCCAAAGAACGGCTAAATCAGGCGCTTTCGCATACGGAGGCGATTGTTAAGCTAAAGGGCGAAAACAGAGGCGTAAAAGAAGCGCGGAAACATATAGCGTGGTATATAAAGGGACTGCCGAACGCGTCTAAAATCAAAACCGAGATTTTTAAAATTAGTGATTTTGCAACATTGAGCGATACTTTAAGCG
>CAZBXN010000052.1:0-10315 GCA_964496015.1 uncultured Lachnospiraceae bacterium
AAACTCCCAAAAATGCTGATTTTGTCAGCGACATGAACTATTATAGCAAAGACAACAGAATTTGTCAACACTTTTTTGGTGAAAAAAAGAAAAAAATTTCGGGAATGTAAAAATAAGCGTTATGCTTCCATAAAACCCGCCATTTTTTCAACCGTATTCTTACTTATACCATGCTCAATACGGCAGGTTTCCTTTTCAGCCTCTTCCGAATTTATCTTCAGGACGCTTATAAGAAACTTCTTTATCATTTTATGCCGCAAATATAAATCATATCCCAATTCATTGCCTTTTTCCGTTAAAATTATATCACCGTAAGGCTCATGAAAAACAAGCCCGCTGTTTTTCAGGCTGTTTACGGCGCGGTTCACGCTCGGCTTTGAAAGCCCTAAATGCAGCGCAATGTCGGTAATGCGCACAGAGGGCTGCTTGCGGGAAAACCTGTATATTGCCTCTAAATATTCCTCCAATGCTTCGGAAATGACGATTTCGTTTGATTTTATCATTCTGCAAAACCTCCGATAAAAATATAAAGAGGGCATTGCTTTTTTGCAATGCCCTCTTTGGCTTCTTTTATTATACTATACATTTTTCGTAAATGCAAGAGGTATTTTAAATTTTTTGCAGGGTATTCATATAAAAATTGCCGTTTTATGCCATAAAACGAATATTATACCCATATATTTACATAAAAATACAAGAAATTTTACGAAAAAAATAACATTATGTAAAAAAAATATTAAAATTGCAAAACAAATTGTTTACTTGCTTGCCAAATCGGATACAGTGTGGTACAATGTAATATGCACAAAACTATATATAAAGGGAACGGTACACTACAGATACCGCGCGCCGGATGGCGCAGAAGGGAGAACGTGATGAAAAATACAGCAAGCAAGATGCTCGCACTGCTTGTAAGCGCGGCAGTCCTTGTTCCGTGTAATGCTTACGCGGACAGACTAACGGTTAATAAAACAGATATACAGGATACAGGGATTACTTTGGCTGTATCTAATAATGTGCAGTTTACGGATATAGACGGAGAAGCATACGAATGGGCTGCGCCTTTTATCGAGAGCATGACAAGGCGGGGATATATATCGGGCTATGAGGAGGACGGAGTCTGGACTTTCAGACCCGACAACGAGGTTACAAGACTGGAGGGACTTTCGCTTTTCTCGAGAGCCATGGGCTGTACGGAGGAAAATAACGAGGAGCTTTTAGAGCTTGCGCATGAGCAATATGACGCAATGCTGAAAAATTACGCGCTTCCGTGGGGTGATGATGAAATATCCTACCTTTTATATAAAGGCGCGCTTACAAAGTCTGACCTTGACACATATCTTTTGGGCAATGAGAAAAACCGCCCCATGCAGAGATATGAAGCGGCGATTATTATAACAAAAGCGCTCGGCGGCGCGTATGAGGCGGAGAGAAACGAGGATGTTTCGCTTTCGTACTTTGATTCGGAGCTTATACCCGCTTTTGCGGCAGCGTATGTCCAGTACGCGTCTGACAACGGAATACTGAGAGGTCTTGACGACGGTACTTTTGCGCCCGATATGGCGGTTTCAAGAAGCCAGATGGCTGTTATGCAGTCGAGAACGGTTGAAAAGACGAATTATAAGTTTAAGCCCGTAACCATTACGTCAGTGGACGAGGAAGAGGGAACGATTACTCTTGAGGACGAGGACGGAAAAAGCGATACTTATGATATTGAGGACGGTCTTGAGGTAAGAAGGATAGGCGAACCGATAACAGTGCCCGATATTCCCGACAATATACAGGCAATAGTGACGCTTTCAAACAACAGGCTTAAAGCGATTGATATTACGTCAAGCACGCCTAACGAAAAAATTACGGGAACATATAAGGGAATGTCAACCTCAAACGGCATTATTACTCTGAATGTTGTGCCGACAGGCGAAAAGAGCTCAAAGAGATATACATGTTCGTCAAAGGTTTCGATATATTTTGACGGAACTCCCGCGACAATGAGAAGCTTTACCGAGGGCGCGTATGTGACGCTTGAAACGAAAAACGGCAGAGTTGTGTCGGTGCGCGGACAGTCAAAGGCGCAGACGCTTAAAAACGCCACGATTAAGAGCATGAACACGGAGGGTACGTTTACCATCACAATCGCTCACGGCGATAAGGAGTATGACGGAAAGACGTATGAAATAGACGACAATGTTACAGTTACCAAAAACGGAGTAAATTCGGATTTAAGAAGTATATACAGCGGAGATACGGCAACACTTACAATAGAATACGGAAAAATCAAGAAGATTGCCGCAACGTCAAAGAACGCAGTAATCGAGGGAACAATACAGGCGTTTACCATTTCCTCAAATCCGACAATCACCGTTAAAGTGGGCAGTGAGGAAAAAGTATTCAGCATTGCGCAGGGTGTTGAGATTAAAGTCAACGGCGAGGACGGAAAGCTTTGCGATTTCAGCGTCGGCGACGCCGTAAAAGTGACGACCGAGTCAAACGCGGTAACAAAAATATCCGCGGCGAGCGTGCAGGAAAATGTCGGAACGGCGTCGGGTATAGTAACGGGAATAAATGCTTCCTATAAAGTAATAACGATAAAAACAAATGAAGGAAATGTGATGCAGTTCCAGTGTCCTGACAACGGCAAGGTTACAACGACGTTTATTTCTCTTGACACGGGAACGGCGAAAAAACTTACAAATGTAAAGACAGACCAGAGCGTAGAGGTTAAATATTCCGTTTCAAACGGAGTGTACATAGCGAAGCTTGTGCTTTTGCTCAACTAAAACACATTTCCTCTAAGGAGCATATAATATGAAGTTTTTTGAAAAATATTCAAAATGGATTGCAATGTTTATATTCAGCGTTGCGGTCATAGCGGTATACAAAACCTTTGACAATCTCGGAAATGTCATTAAGGGCATAGGAACGGTTCTTTCTGCGTTTATGCCATTTGTGGCAGGCTTTGTTATCGCGTATCTTTTGAATATTCCTGCGGTGAAAATACAGTCGCTGCTGGAAAAAACAAAAAAACAGTATGTAAAAAAGCATGCGAGAGGTATAGGCATTTTGTCGGTATATCTTATCGGCGTTATTATAGTCGCGGTCATTTTGGGCGCTGTTATACCTGCGCTGTACAAAAACTTTGTGGATTTATATAATAATCTGCCGTCGTATGTTTTGACAATTGAAAAGACCTTAAATAATTTTGAGATAGTAAACAAATTATTCGGCAGGGTAAATTTAGACTTGTCGTCGATTGCAAACAGCATGCTGCAATCAATAGACATGAACCAATTCGGCAAATACGCGCAGGGCGTTTTCAGCGCGACCTCGGGCGTGCTGAAAGGCTTTATCGCTATTGTTGCGTCGGTATATATGCTGCTTGACAAAGAGAAGCTTATGTCGGGAATTTACAGGATAATCGGCGTTTTCTTTAAGGAAAACGCCGCGTCTGCTATTATCTCGCACGCGCGCAGAATAAACAGGATTTTTACAAATTATCTCTACAGCAGGCTTATCTGCTGCGCGGTAATGGGCGCGGCATGCACAATTGTGCTTTCGCTTATGCGTGTCAAATACGCGCTTATTCTCGGCTTGTTTATAGGCATAATGGACATTATCCCGTATTTCGGCTCGATTATATCGAGCGCTGTCGCGGTTCTCGTGACCTGCATGACGGGCGGTATGTGGCGCGCAATATGGACGGCTGTCGCCGTTATTGTGTTGCAGCAGCTTGACGGAAATGTTTTAGGACCTAAGGTAATGAGCGATAATCTTGAAATAAGCCCGCTTGCCATTGTGCTTGCGGTATCGGTGGGCGGAACGCTTTTCGGATTTTTGGGAATGCTGCTGTCCGTTCCCGTTGCGGCAATATTGAGAGTTGTCGGAATGGAATATATTGACGACATGGAGGAAAAGAAAAATTCTCGGGAAAATTAGTTGTAAAGAGGTGCTGTCTTGTGGAGGTCGCAATAGTAGGCGGCGGCGCGTCGGGGCTTGCGGCGGCAATAGCGGCGGCGGAAAACGGCTGCCGCGTTACGGTTTTTGAACGCAATGAGCGCGTGGGACGTAAAATATTGTCTACAGGCAACGGACGCTGCAATATGACGAATATAAACGCGGGCGTTTCCGATTACCACGGACAAAATCCCGAATTTGTAAACGGCGCGGTGCGCCGTTTCTGGGTAAAAGAAACGCTTGCTTTTTTTCAAAGTCTCGGAATTTGGCATAAGGTTGAAGAAAACGGAAAGGTTTATCCGTATTCGGAGCAGGCGTCGGCTGTGCTTGACGCGCTCCGCATGAAAATTGAAGAGCTTAATATAACCGTCAGAACAAAAGCTGACGTTAAGAAGGTAAAAAAGACGGATAACGGATTTAAAATAACGCTTTACAGCGGCGAAAGCTTTAAAAGCGGCGCGGTGATTATTGCGTCGGGCGGAAAAGCCGCGCCCGACCTCGGGTCAAACGGCAGCGGCTATGAAATATTAAGAAGCCTCGGTCATACGGTTACGGAGGTAAGACCGTCAATTGTGCAGATTAAAACGGAAACCGGGGTTGTCAAAAAGCTGAAGGGAATAAAAATTCAGGGAAAAATCACGCTCGGAGATTTTACCGAAAGCGGTGAAATACTTTTTACCGATTACGGGCTTTCGGGACCTCCCGTATTTTCAGCGTCGTCAAGACTTCGGGGACAGGGCAGTCTGTATATAGACCTTACGCCCGAATACACGGAAAAACAGCTTATAAATATGCTTGCAAAAAGAGTATGCAATATGCCTGAAATGGCATTGGAGAATTTTTTTGTCGGCGTATTAAATAAAAGAATAGGACAGGCTCTTTTAAAATATCTTCATATTGAGCCGCTTTCGCGATATGCCGCGACGCTTACGGAAAAGGACATTCAAAGAATAGCGAAAACGCTTAAAGCGTGGGAATTTAAAATAACGGGTACAATGTCATGGAATAACGCGCAGGTCACGAAGGGCGGCGCGCTCGTATCGGAATTTGATATGAACACAATGCAGTCCCGTCTTGTGAGCGGCTTATATGCCGTGGGTGAGGTGCTCGACATTGACGGCGACTGCGGCGGATATAATCTTCAATGGGCGTGGTCGTCGGGAATACTTGCAGGAAAAAGCATAAAATGCGGCAAATAAGACCATAATTTAATGAAAGGGAAAAATTATGAGAGATAGCATGAAAATAACCGTAAGGTATCAGTTTGGCATGATGCTTTTACAGCATCTTGCAGCCGTGGGAGTGACGTTTGTATTCGGAATGGTGGCGTTCTGGTACTTCATGTCAAGACCTGTCTGGAAGGAAATCTTTTCCGTACTGTTTATGGCGGTTTATTTTATAATGCTGTACACAAAGGCAAAGACATTTGCCGACCGTGACTGCAAGCCGTATACGCCTCTCAAACCCAGCCTTTTAAAGGGATTTTTGTTCGGAGCGGCAATAGCGGCGGCAATGCTTGTATGCTTTGCGGTATTTGAGCTTGACTGGCATCTGTTTTCGAGGGGCGACAGCGTTATCGGCGTAATACCGACAGCTATAAACGCTGCGTTTTATTTCATATCTTTCCCGTATAACGGGCTTATGAATTTGCAGTGCGGAGCAATGACGTGGTATTCGGTCATTCTTATGGTAATTGTGCCGATAGCCGCGAGCGGTATGGGATATTACGCGGGAATGAAAAATATACAGGTTCTTGAAAAATTCGAGAACTTTATGTACGAGAAAGAGTAATGTTATTGTAATACACATATAATATTGCGGTTATTGATTTGAAACAGGGAAAATAATATAATTACTATTGTAAAGGATAAAAGCGGAGGAAAACAATATGATATGTAAAAAATGCGGAGCCGAGCTTCCCGACGGAACGGAAAGATGCGAGTTTTGCGGTACGCTGCTTACGGACGAGCAGCTTGAAGAAACGGCGGAAATTGCCGGAACGGCAGATGAAGCAGAGATTGAAGAAGTTGAAGATGAAAACGAAATAAAGCGCAGAGAACAGATGCAGAAGGTTATGGAGGAAAAACAGCTCCAGCTTTCAGAAATTGAAAAAAGACGAAATTCAAAGAAAAGACGTCAGCAGCAGACAAAAATAGCGATTGTCTGCGCGATTTGTCTTGCATGTATCGCGGCGGTCGGATTTGGCAGCTATGCGGTAAAAGAAAATGTGAAAAAACCGAAGCCCACTCCTGTAACGGTTGCGGGGGCGTCGCCTTCGGTTATGCCGATTTCAACGCCTGCGGCTTCGATAAATACGGTTACGCCCATGCCTTTGGGCAGCATGGCGCCGACAACAGAGCCGAAAAAGGGCTCGTCATGGAAAGCGGTTGATAATCAGAGCGCATCGTCAAACGGTACGGGCTCGGGTTCAAACGCTTCAAAATCCACATCAAACGGCGGAGGAAGCAGCGCGTCGGGCGGCAATAAAACTGCATCTGCAAATAAATCAAGCGGCGGTTCGGGCTCGTCGGCTAAAAAATCAAACAGCTCGTCAAGCAATTCGGTATCGGGCGGTTCTGCGGCTTCAAACGCAAAGCCGAGCGGCGCGTCAACAGATAAAATCACCTCGGAGCTTACAAAAGGCGGAGAGGTACTGTATAATAACGATACGGGAAAATACCTTATGACGTTTACGGCGAACAACACGCTTTATTATGCAAACGTATCCGAGGGCAGCACGACCGAACAGGTAAAGAATAAGGATATTACAATCAGCGCGCAGCCTACTGGTGAAAAGTACAAGGGCAACACAATATACGAAATTACGAAAATGACGTATTATGACAACGCGCAGGCGTCAGATTATGTCATTCCGAATTCGGGCACAAAAATCCTTACGAACGACGATATAAAGGGTCTTTCAAAGGAACAGCTTGCAATCGCGAGAAATGAAATATACGCGCGTCACGGACGCAAATTCCAGATGGCTGAATACAAAAATTATTTCTCTCAAAAATCGTGGTACAAGGAAAACCCGAACTATAATTATTCAAACGAAAACAGCAACTTAAATGATATAGAATCGAAAAACGTAGTATTTCTGCTTTCGGCAGAAAGAAAAAAATAACGTCCCTCTTTTCTTTTCATTAAGAATTAAAAAAGCGAAAATCGTGTAAAACGATTTCCGCTTTTTTATTTTATTTTTTTACGTCGCCCCTGTCGGTGACAAGCCGGAAACCGATTGATTTCACGCGGTTTTCAAGACAGGAACGGCATTCAGCCGCTTCCTCACCCGTACATATTTTATTGTCGTAAAGCTCATAGAGCTTTCTTACCCTGACGGGCGACAAGTTCGGCATGACTACATTTGCGCCCGCCTTTAGCCCGAGCTCGCGACCCTGCGGGTGTATTGTGCCCAGAGCCGTTGTCGCGGGAATAAGCGCGTATGGGAACATAAGCCGAAGTATGGCGATTAAGTTAAGGCATTTTACAAGACTGCCTTTTTCCTTATCGCCAAACGGCGTGTCCGCGTGCGGCAGAAACGGACCAATTCCAATCATGTCGGGCTGCAATTCCTGCAAAAAGCGCAAATCGCTTACCAGATTTTCCGTTGTCTGATACGGCGAGCCGACCATAAAGCCCGAGCCTGCCTGATAGCCTATTTCCTTTAAATCAAAAAGGCATTTTTTTCGGTTTTCAAGACTCATGCAGTCGGGGTGAAGCCGCCTATAATGCGCGTTGTCGGCTGTTTCGTGACGCAGAAGGTATCTGTCAGCTCCCGCGTCAAAATATTTTTGGTAGCTTTCGCGCGGCTTTTCGCCTATGGAAAGCGTTACGGCGCAATCGGGATATTTTTCCTTTAAAGCGCTTACGATTTTGCAAATATCCGCGTCCGAATAGCTTAAATCCTCGCCGCCCTGTAAAACAAACGTGCGGAAGCCGAGTTCATAGCCGCTTTTTGCACATTCCATAATTTCATCAAAGGTCAGGCGGTATCGGACGGCGTTTTTGTTGCCCGCGCGTATTCCGCAGTAATAGCAGTCGTTTTTACAGTAATTCGTAAATTCGATAAGCCCGCGCGTGTAAACGTCAGTTCCGTAGTATTCCTTTCGGCGTTTTAAGGCATAATCGTATAATAAATCTCTGCCGTCCCGAAGCTCGATAAGCTTAATAAGTAAATCGTCGGGAAGGTCTTTTTTATTATATAAATTTTCAATAGCTTTTTTCATGCTTAACACCTCGCTTATATAATATACCAAAAATCCGCAAAAAGCAAGGTAATTGTAAATTTAAACCGTTTTGCTATTGCAAATTACGGTAAAATCATGTATAATAATTGTAATATGGAATTTTATAACATAAAATAGGAGAATTATATGTTAAATTTAGTAAATATCTTGATAAACATACCCGTAACGCTTGTCGCGCTGTCGGGACATGAGCTTGCGCATGGCTGGGTTTCAGAAAAACTTGGCGACCCTACGCCGAGAAGTCAGGGCAGAATGACGCTTAATCCGCTTGCGCATCTTGACCTTGTCGGAACGCTTTTAATGATTTTTACGGGCTTTGGCTGGGCAAAGCCTGTCATGGTAAATCCGATGTATTATAAGGACAGGAAAAAGGGCATGGCGCTTACGGCGGCTGCGGGACCTGCGGCAAATCTGATTATGGCGTTTTTAATGCTTTTGATTTACACGCTTTTGCAGATTGTATTCGTAAAAATCGGCGTTACAATGCCGAGGATTGTTTCGACAATAGCGTATGTGTTCATAATAAGAAATCTGTGCTTTATGGTGTTTAACATCATACCCATTCCGCCGCTTGACGGCTCGAAGATACTCGGTATGATTTTACCCAACCGCGCGTATTACACAATGCTGCGCTATGAAAGATACTGCATGATACTGCTTATGATACTGTCGCTTACGGGCGTATTTGGCAGCGTTATCGGAACAGGCGTTGATATTGTGTTTAACGGCTTAATAAAGCTCATATCGCCGCTTATAAACCTCGCGCTATAGGAGAAAATATGGAACTTTTAACATATAAGCTTGAAGCCTTTGAGGGTCCGCTTGATTTGCTGCTTATGCTTATTAAGAAAAACAAGGTCAGTATTTACGATATACCGATTGTTGAGATAACGGAGCAGTATCTTGAGGCGATTGAGGGCATAGACGAAAACGAAATTGAAAATACGAGCGAATTTCTCGTCATGGCGGCAAATTTGCTCTATATAAAATCAAAAATGCTTCTGCCTAAAGACGAGGACGACGAGGACGAGGAAGACCCGCGCGAGGAGCTTGCCCGCCGTCTTGCGGAATATCAGAAATTCAAGGAAGCGTCGCAGAAACTTAGGAAATCGGAATTTTCGTCAAAATACATGGTATTCCGCGACGAGGAAAAAATAGATTTCCCAATTCCCGAATATAACCGCAGCCATACCATTATGGAATTAACCGACGCGTTTAACAGTATTTTAGCGCGTAAAATCCGCCGCGAGAAGCCGACAAAACGCGCGTTTTCGGGAATTGTCGGACGCGAGAAGGTGTCGGTTGACGACATGGTGGAAAAGATTTGCAAACGGCTTAAAAGGAACAGAAAAGTCGGATTTAAAACGCTTTTCCGCGAGGAGGACAGCAAGCCCGAAATGATTGCCACATTTTTGGCAGTGCTTGAAATGATTAAAATGAACCGCCTTTTTGCGGACTATAATGAGGAAACAAAGGACTTTGTTCTGACTACAAAGGGTGAAAAGAATGAATGATATAAAATACGCCATTGAGGGCATTTTATTTGCGGCGGGCGAACCCGTTTCGGCGGCAAAGCTCGCGATTGCGCTTGATACGGACATTGACAGCGTGACAAATGCCGTGGAAATGCTGAAAACAGAATACAATACCGAGCATAGGGGCTTTAATATAATCGACATCAACGAGGGGTATCAAATTTGCTCGCGTCCCGAATATTATCGGTACATACAGGAAATATTAGGAGAGAAGCGAAATCAGCCGCTTTCAAACGCGGCTATGGAGGCGCTTGCGATTATCGCGTACAAGCAGCCGATAACGAAGGGTCAGATTGAGCATATACGCGGCGTGAATTCCGACGGCTGCGTAAACCGCCTTTACGAGCGCGGGCTGATTGACGAGCACGGCAGGCTTGACGCGCCCGGACGTCCGATTTTATATGTCACGACGGATAATTTTCTTCGGTGCTTCGGGCTGAAATCGCCGCAGAATTTACCGCCGATTGATTTTAAACAGCTTAAAATTGAGGACGAATACGCCGAAAGCATGGAAGAGCAGTCAAAGGAACAAACTGATAAAGAGGGACAAGCCGAAACGGAATAGAGGGGAAAATT
>CAZBXN010000053.1:0-9898 GCA_964496015.1 uncultured Lachnospiraceae bacterium
AAAGAAAGCGACTATGTAATTCTTGAATTGTCGTCATTCCAGCTTCACACAATGCAGACATCGCCCGAAATCGCGGTAATAACGAATTTAAGCCCAAATCATCTCGATTATCACAAGGACTATCAGGAGTATATCGACGCGAAAAAAAATATTTTCCTGCATCAGGATAAATCGGGAATTGTGGTTCTTAATAAAGACAATGCAGACAGCGCACCGCTTATAAATGAAGCAAAGGGAAAAGTACGGCTGTTTTCAAGGCAGTCAAAAGCCGACGTTTACCTTGACGGTGATATGATAAAACGCGGCGAAACGCCGATACTGAATATCCGCGACATAAAAATCCCGGGTATGCACAATGTCGAAAACTATATGACGGCGATTGCGGCGCTTGAGGGACTTGTAAACGACGAAATAATCGTGAAAACCGCGAAGGAGTTCGGCGGAGTCGAGCATAGAATAGAACTTGTAAGAACCCTTGACGGCGTTCGGTATTACAACAGCTCGATTGACTCCAGTCCGAACAGGACGATAAACACGCTTCGGGTATTCTCCGAAAAGGTTATAATGATTGCGGGCGGCAAGGACAAGGGAATACCGTATGACGCGGTAGGGCCTGCGATTGCCGAATATGTGAAAACGCTTATTTTAATCGGAGCGACTTCGGATAAAATCGAGGACGCGCTAAAACTTGAAATTTCAAAAACAGGCAGAGGAAAAGACGTTGAAGTTATCCGCGTTACGTCATATGAGGACGCCGTAAATACGGCGAGAAGCCGCGCAAAGCAAGGCGACGTTGTATTGCTGTCGCCCGCGAGCACAAGCTTTGATATGTTCAACAACTTCATGGAGCGCGGAAACTTATTCAAGGAATTAGTAAACAGCTTAGAGGAAAAGTAAAATGCAAAATCTAATCAAAAAATTAAGCGATATGCGCGGAATATCGGGATTTGAGTACAGAATTACGCCCGAAATCGCCGATATGTTCCGCGAGTACGCGGACGATGTGGCGACTGACACAATGGGAAATGTAATCGCCGTCAAAAAATGCGGCAGAGATAACGCGCCGAAAATCATGATAGAGGCGCATTGTGACGAAATCGGCTTAATGGTAAAGAAAATCACTGACGAGGGCTTTATAACCTTTACGAATGTCGGCGGCGTTGACAAGCGCATACTGCCGTCCGCAGAGGTCGTAATTCACGGTAAAGAGGACGTTTACGGCGTTATCGGAATTAAGCCCGATTATTTGCAGGAAAGCGGCAAAACGGCTGAAATGAAAGCTATGGCGATTGATACGGGGCTTTGTGCGGACAAGGTAAAGGAGCTTGTATCCGTTGGCGACAGTATAACCTTTCCGCAGTCTGTCGGGGCTTTGGGCGACAGTCAGTTCAGCGGAAAATCGCTGGACGACAGGGCGAGCCTTGCGGCAGTGCTTGACGTGATGAAAAATTTGAAATCTGAACGGCTTGACTTTGACGTGTACGCCGTTGCAGCGGTTCAGGAGGAAGTCGGCTGCCGCGGTGCGAAAACGGCGGCGTTTGCGATAAATCCCGATATAGCGATTGCGATTGACGTAACGCACGGCATAACGCCCGATAATTCCGAGGACGCGTTCGATTTGGGCTGCGGCGCGGTAATATCGGTTGGACCGAATTTGCACCCGAAGCTCACAAAACGCCTGTTTAAAACGGCGCAGGAGCATGATATAAAGGCAGAAACAGAGGTTGACGGCGGCGATACGGGAACGGACGCGTGGGAAATACAGGTGTCGCAGGCAGGTATTGCGACCGCGCTTTTGTCGCTACCGTTAAAATATATGCACACGCCTGTCGAAACAATCGCGGTATCTGACGCGGAAGCGGTTTCAAAGCTTCTGACGGCGTTTATAAAAGACTTAAAAGGAGGCGATTTGTCATGGCTGACCTTTTAGAAAGGCTTTCAAACGAAAGCGGCGTAAGCGGTAACGAGGACAGAATACGAGCCTTAATTATAGACGAAATAAAGCCGTATGCCGACGATATAACCGTTGACACAATGGGGAATATAATCGCATATAAAAAAGGCGAAAACAACGGCGCAAAAATCATGGTAACGGCGCATATGGACGAGGCGGGCTTTATAGTGTCGCAGATTACGGATAAGGGCTATATTAAGTTTAAGCCTGTCGGAAATATTTCACCGCGGAGCGTAATCGCAAAATGCGTGGAAATAGGCGACAATAAAATAAGCGGCGTTCTCGGCATGAAAGCGGTACATTTGCAGAAAAAAGAGGAACGCGAAAAGACAGCCGATTTTTCGGACTTGTATATCGACATTGGCGCAAAGGATAAAAAGGACGCTCAAAACCATGTAAGCTTGGGCGACTATATTTCATTCAAGATGCGGTTTTCGGAGCTTGGCGATAACATTAAGGGTAAGGCGTTTTCGTCAAGAATACCGTGTCGGTGCCTGATTGAAACGCTTAAAAAGGAGCATAAAAACGACTTTTACGCCGTATTTGCCGCGCAGAGTGAGGTTGGCGGGCGCGGCGGACAAATCAGCGCGTTCGGCGTAAAGCCCGATATTGTTCTCACGCTTGACGCGACAGAGAGCGCGGATATGTTCGGAGTTGAAGAAAAGGACATAACCGCAGGAATAGGCGGCGGCGCGGTAATATCGTTTATGGATAAGGGCGCGCTTGCCGATAAGAGGCTTGCCGACAAGCTTATATCGGCTGTAAAAAATGCGGGTACGGCGTATCAGACGGCAAATCCCGCTGTCGGCAAAAGCGACGCGGGCGCGGCGCAGCTTGCGGGAAACGGCGCGAGGGCTGTAATGCTTTCCGTGCCGTGCAGGTATCTTAACACGCCCGTTTCAATCGCGGCAAAATCGGATATAAAATCATTGACGGATATTACGGATATATTTTTGAATTTTGATAATTTGGAGGTTTTATGATGGCAACTTGGGTTGTGCATTTGAGATTGGCGGATTATTTTCTGAATAAAATAAAAGGTATAAGACCCGATGAGTTTATAGCGGGAAGCGTTGCGCCCGACTGCGGCTACGGCGAAAAGGACAGCCCGGGGAAATTCACCCCGCCGCCGAGCGTTACGCACTGGACGCCGACAGGCAGTAAAAAGGACTGCCGTTACGCGGATTTTTACAACGAATATTTAAACGGTAAGGAGAAGGACAAGCCGTACTGGTTTTATTTGGGGTATTATGTTCATTTGATTACCGATATAATGTGGTCGTCGCGTGTGTATCGTGCGACGCTCGACAAATACCCGAAGGAGGCGGAGGATTACGGCTTTATAAAGAAAATCAAACAGGATTGGAACGACCTCGATTATAAGTACATAACGGAACACCCGAATTTCCGCGCGCTTGATATTTTGTCAGGACTTAAAAAGGTGCAGGACTATCTGCCGTATTATAAGCCAAATCAGCTCACGGAGCAGATAGGGAATATCGCGAAATATTACAGGGAAAAGCGCGACGATAAAAATCTTAACCGTGAATATAAGTATCTTACCGAAGCGGAGGTTGAAAATTTCATAGCCTGCGCGACGGAGCTTATAAATATGGACTTGAAGAGGAAAAATTTAATATAACCGAGAGAAAAACGCGGAATTTATTATATAAATTCCGCGTTTTTTTACTTAAATAAATTTTTGAATATATTTTTTTCGATTTCCTGCTTCGGTTTAAACTTATCCGAATTTACATATTTCATCACGCTGTATTCAAGGGCTTTTACCGCTTTGTCGTTTACGCCGAAGTCAAAGCCGCAGAACAGAATGTCCGCATTTTTGACTTTTGCCTCAAATAACGGCGAGCGCGGAGTGTTGTCAAAAAAGTTCGGAACGGGCTCGGCAATCGGCTTAAATTCACTCGGGAAATCCGATATATCCGCGCCCGCGGAGTTATCAATCGGGTGCTTCCACTGGAAATTTGCAAAATCCTCTGTCGGAAAATCCGCAAAAATGGGGTGTGCGCTGTCAATTACCGTGCCGCACGCCCTTTGAGATTTAAACCATGCGGGCGACCAGAATACGGGCTTAAACAGCCCCTCAATCGGATTTTTGAGATTTTTTGCCGTTACTATCGCTTTGCCGCCGTTTACAATTACCGCGTCAAGCTCTTTTGTATATCCGTCAAAAATAGGAATACTGTTTTTAAATTCGCGCTTTGGATATACAAAAACCGCCTGACGGTTTTTGTGTCCCCCGACTGATAATACAGCCATAAGCATTGCGGGTTCTTTTATAAAATTAAGCGGAACGGTCACACACGTGTTTTTTGTTTTTGTTTCATATACGATTTTTCCGCCGTCATACAATTTAAAATCGTATTCAATATCCGAAACCGGTTCTTTGCCGTAATCGTATAAATCAAAGTCGGCAGCAAAGGCTTCGTCATTGCAAAAAACGCGTTCTGCCTTTATAAGAGGCACGGTATCGGAGCAAAATTCACGGAATTGCTCCGCCGTAATTATTCCCTTGCTTTTACGGAACACGTCGAGAAGCCCGACTGTCGCCGTGCCCTGACCCGTATAATCGCAGAGCGAAAGAAGCTGAAAGCCGCCCATTTTGTGCGTTCTTAAAGACGCTTCAATGTCCTCCTTGTATAAAAGCGCCGCCGTTTTTCCCGACGCTTTTATGTAATCGCGAAGCTTATGGTAAACGCCGTGTTTTTTCATTTCCTTTCCGATAATATCAAAATTCACGGGAAGTAAATTCCCGTTATAGTCCGATACGCTATCAACATCGGGATAAACGCAGTATTGCCCGACCTCGAAGGACACAATCGGCACATTTGAGGCTTTTACCGCTTCGTCATACGAAAGCCGCGAATGTTCGGACACAACGTCATGGAAGGTCTGTAAACGTATTCTAAATCCGTTCGCCTCAAAGGCGCAGAGAAAATCTTCGCATGGGGCGGAGGGATGGTCAAAATTAGTCGTCATTGTGTAAAGACGGCGGCTGTCGAGCGATTTAATCTGCGTCGTCATGCGCTCCAGCATTTCAAAGTCGCCCATAAGCTCGTTGCCGTTTGAGAACATCACAAAAGACGGGTGATTACCGTAAAATTCGGAAATATTTATCATTTCCTGCGTGTAGTAATACTTATGAATAAAATCATCGCCCGCGGCAAGGGCGCAGACGTCCTTGTTAAGCCAGAACGGCATTTCAGCCAGTACGTAAATTCCGAGCATGTCGGCTGCGGTAAACGCCGCTTCGGGCGGACACCATGCGTGAAAACGCACATGATTGAAACCGTATTCTTTAACGGTCGTCATTACGTCAAGCCACGACTGCAAATCCGTCGGCGGATAGCCTGTTTTCGGGTAAATTGCGCAGTCGGTTGTGCCGCGCAGGGAAATCGGCTTGCCGTTCAGCATAAACCGCTTATCTTTTACCGTAATTGTCCGCATACCGAATTTAACCGATTTTTCGTCATAGCCCTGCGTGATTTTTGATTTATCGTGCCCGCTTACGAGAATATCCTCCGTTTCTTCGGTCATATCGCCGCCGCTGTAGGCGATTGACGCGGTCATTGTGTAAAGTACGGGATTGAATTCGTCCCAGTATTCTATGTTTTCAATCGGGTATTCAAGATGAACAATCTGCTTTTCGTTGTATAAAATACGCTCAAAGGTGATTTTTTGAAGCTCTCTTCCGCTGGGCGTCACAGCCTGAAGTGAAATAAGAACTTTTCTTCGCTCGTGCGGTGAAACGCAGTCGCTATGAGCCGTCAGGCTTACGTCCGCGCCGTTTTCTTTCGGGAATACCTGCAAATTCGATATGTGGAAAATATCCTCGGCGCGGATTTCGAGCCGTCCTATAATGCCGAGCCAGATTGACTGCGTGTCAATGCTGTAGCCGCTCGCCATGCCGCCGATATTGAGCAAATCCGAATTGTCAATCCGAAGAGTAATCGTATGCCTGCCCGATTTTATTCCCGTTATGTTATAAATATGCGGAGTTGAAAGAGCGATAATACGGCGGCTGATTTTTTCTCCGTCAATCCAGAGCTCGGACGCAATATTTACGCGCTCCAAAAACAGGGTTATGTATTTCCCGTCAAAAGCTTCGGGTATTTCAATATCGCGCTGAAGCCACAGCGCGCCCGTATAATCATAGCGCGGTCTGAGACATCTTGCGGTTTCAAGCGACAGGGTGTCAAAATACTCCTGTTTTTTTCCGATTTTGTTTTCGCACGCGCTCGCGGGCAGATAAAAGCCGTCGTTTTTAAGAGAGCGGTTAAAAAATCCGCTCTCATAGCCTATATTATTTTCGTCCGTTTCATACCGCCATTTGCCCGATAAATCTATGGTTTGCATTTTACTCCTCCGAAAAACAGTGTTTTAATTCGATAAGCCCCTGATGCGATACGTTTACTTCGAGCCCGTCGTTTATAAATTTCTTCGCCTTTTCCGTATTCCCTAAGCCCAAATGACCGAGAGCTGCCATATAACAGCAGTCAACGAAATTCTTTTTGTCAAGGTCGGTTTCAAATATCAGAAAATCGGGAAGCGACACCGCAAAATAGTCAATATCCACGTGGTCGCCGATATGCTGTCTTGCGTAATCTATCAGTTTGTTAAAACGGCTTCGCGCCGCCTTTTCGTCGCCAAGCTCGCGGTAGGCAAGCGCCTGATAGAACATCATTTCTGGCGGCTGGTCGTTATAATATACAGCCGAGGAAATATCGCCGCTGCCGCGTGAAGCAAGCTTGTAATATTCGGTCGATTGAATAAGGTCAATTTCCGCGTAGGTTTTGCCGAGCAAATAATATATGTCGTTGTCGAGCGCGCCCGCAAGCTTGCCCTCGCCGAGATTTTCGGGATAGGTTAAAGCCGCGGTCAGCTTTTCAGCCGCGCCCTCATAGTCCTTGTTTTTTATACACTCCCACGCAAGCCCCATAAGCGATTTTTTATATTGAGCGGTGATTTTGCCCTCGCCGCCCTCCCACGGGTGGAAAATATGCGTTATTGCGGCAGTATACGCCTTGTCGTAATATTTTTCGCAGTTCATAAGCGTTATGTATTCAGTGTATAAATCGTCGCGCGACGCCGTCATGTCGGGATTTTCAGCCATTGCCACAAGACGCTTGTTGACGGGCATATTTGTCTGCTTGTTGAGCTGGTCGAGCTCATACGCTATTCTCGCGTCATCAGGCGCGTACCTTGCAGCCCTGTTCATTGCAAACAGCGATTTGTCCGCGTCATGCAGCTTGTTAAAATACGCGAGCGCCAAATTACGGTATGCGCGCGGATTTTCCTCGCGAAGCTCAACGGCTTTTTCCCATAGTTCAACGGCTTTTTCCCATTGTCCCTTGTCGTAGTATAAATTACCCAAGAGATACGGCGCGTTCGCGTCGCCCGGATTGCGCTCGATTGCATAATTAAGAATAGCAATATCGGCGAGCGTGTTCGGGAAACAGTTCGAGCAGTCGCCGCTTGCGGCTTTTTCAAGCTCAATGTCGCTGTTTGAATAGAACGCCATATAATAATGGAGCATCGGACGGTCGGATTCCGCGATAATCGCGAGCACCTTAGCCGCCTCCTCAAACAGACCGAATTCATAGTAATTAAGCGACAGTTCAATATAGTTGTGCAAATCGCCTCTCATAATCGTGGTAAGCTCGTTAAACGCGACAAAATCGTTTGACAGACGGTATAACTCATACATACAGCCGAAATCAAGCGGGTCGATTGTGTGCGTTTCATACGCAAAGGCTATAGCCTCCTCATTTCTGCCCATAAGGCGCAGAAGCGAGGTTTTCAGGTTACGCGCTTTAATGTTGTGCATGCCCCTTAAAAGCGATTTTTCGGCAAAATCAAGTGCCTCGTCAAGCCTGTTTTTCTTTGCGCTTATGCAGGCAAGCTGATAAAAGCCCTTATCCTGCATCGCGCCCGACCATATGGACTTATAGAACGCGTCAAACGCCTCGTCAAGCCTTTCCTGCCGTTTCAGCGAAAGACCGAGATTGTAATACGGCTCGCAGTCATACGGATTGGGGTTTTTCCACATGGATTTTTTAATCGCCGCGCGGAAATATTTTTCGCTCTCCTCAAAATATCCGTTTCTGTAGAGATATTTTCCGTAGCCGTTGTTAAGACGTATGTCCGTGGGGTCGCGCTTTAAGCCCTCTATGTAATACGGTTCGGGCGAATATGTCGCATGGCGGTATTGTTCAAGATGCAGCGCTGTCAGATAAAGCTCCTCAAGCGATACAATATCTTCGGGTTTCTTTGCCGCCTCTGCGGGAGCGGGGGCTTTTTCGTCGGACTCGGGGAGCGGCGAATATTCGACTATAGTGTTTCCGTCCTCGTCCGTTACGGAGAGCAGTAAATCGGTAATGTCGTCCTCGTCAATTTCCACTGCCGTTTCATACGGATTTTCGGGCGACAGTTCAACCGTTTCCATAAGATATTTTTCTGTTTTGCCCGAAAGCGATACGACAGCCGTTGCTTTGTATGGCGAATAAATGCTGACAATCGCCTTGCTCTCCATTATTTCAAGATTTACCATAGCGTCTAAAACCGCGTTTTTAACCGCGCCCACGCCCTTATATGGTATAAAATACTGAGTAAAGGTCTTTTCCTCATACGGCGCGATAAACGTAAAATCGGGCTGGTTGTCGGTAAATACGCCTGTCATAAGCTCGATATACGGGCCGTTTTCGTCTGTCAGATTTCTGTCCCATGCCTTGCCGAAATCGCCCGAGCCCCATGTCCATTGCTTTTTGCCCGGCGATATGTGGTGGTCAGCAATATGTAAAATTCCCGCGTCCTTGCCGTAGTCGAAATTACCGACAAAATCGTAATCTGAATGATACGCCATATACGAAGTCGGGACGGGGATGTTTTTATACCGCGAAATATCCACGCCCTCGCCGTAGTCGGTTTTGTAATACGTTCCCGTGGCGATTGGGAAATTTGAAACGTCGCGCTTGCCGTGGTCCATTACAGCGTGAACGTCAGGCGGGAAAACCGACTGTGTGAAGTCGTTTACCGCGACAGCGGGATTTGCCCACCATAAAAAGGTTTGCGGACGGTCTGTCGGGTTATAAATCTGACCTTTTATTTCAAGATACGCCTTGTCGGGGTACAGCGTAAACTCTGCCATGCCCTTCATGCGGTACATTCTTTCCGTTTCGCCGACAATTACGGTCGCCGAGCCGTCGTCATTTTTCCGAGTTGTAAACTCAACGGGTGAAAAAGTGGTCGGTCTGTGGTGCTGCGGCCAGTTAAACTCAATACCGCCCGATACCCACGGGCCCGCGAGCCCGACGAGCGCGGGCTTTATTACCTCGTTATAATAAACTGCGTCGTAATTATTCGTTTTATCGAGTATTCTGTGTATTTTGCCGCCTATCTCGGGTAAAATCATAACAAGCAGATAATTGTTTTCGAGAAATACAGCCGTATATTCTTTGTCCGTTTTCTCGTCCGATATTTTTTCCGTCACCTGATATGGGTAAACTCTGCCCGAGCTTCCCTGATAAACACGCTTTTCAAGAAACATGGGCAGGCTTGACGGCTCGCCCGCCTCATATGTCGGTATTGCGACTGTTTCCTGCCATACTTTAACTGTATCCATAGCATAATTCTCCTTTTTCGGTTATGTTTTTATTATACAATATATATGTGAAAAATTCAATAAAAATATAATAGTATAAATCAAAAAAACATTTACAAACAATTCCATTGGGTGTATAATAAAATAGACTAAGTGTTGGAGGAATTACAAATGAACGAAATATTACACGACGTGTCAAAAGCTGAACGCATAGTCGTAAAGGTCGGCACGTCCACATTGACATACGCTACGGGACGGATGAATTTAAAACGGATTGACCGTCTTGCTATGATTTTAAGCGATTTGCGGAATAAGGGAAAGGAAAT
>CAZBXN010000054.1:0-9885 GCA_964496015.1 uncultured Lachnospiraceae bacterium
CGGTTTTCGGCTCGGAGCTTGACATGGAAACAGACTCCGGTGTAGGCGTTGACCGCGAGGACGCAGATAAGGTCGCAGACAGAAAAACCAAAGGCTGGAAAATGTGTACCGTCTGCGTAAGCTATAAGCCGGACGTGACATTTGAGAACGCACGGTTTAATGGTTTGGCAGACGACGGAGAGAAGTTCTTATTGAAGCTTCCGTTTAAAGTGAAAAAAGTCCCCGGCGAAACGGATTTGGATAAAAATCCAAAGGTTTTGTCGCTTGTCAGAGGACCCGAAACGTTTAATATAGGCGCGGGCGCAAACGGAAAAACACCCCATTCAACATGGAGTAAAACCGTGACAGACTGGACAGACCAGTCGAACATGAAAACGCTGTTTAAAGACAACGGAGATATAAGCTTGTTTGGCGCAGGCGCGGTAATAGAGGATATTGACCCATACAATCCTCCCGAACCAACACAAGACCCTGATGCGACGCCCGACCCTGACGCGACGCCAAAGCCAACAGACAAGCCGCTTCCCGACTTATCTCATACAAAAGAGGATTTGGGAGAGGAAGGCTTCAATGACGGCGTAAAAACCTATTATATGAGCGTTCCCAATGAGGAAGATACAATTCAATTTGATGTTGTATATGCAGACACACCTACGGTTAAGGTTCGTTATACGGACAATCCGACCGATACGGAGGTAAACGTTACCGAAGTTGACGGAAAGAAACGAACGGAGCCGATTCTGTTGAAGGAACTTACCAAAGAAACGGTCGCAGGCGATACGAAAGGCTATGATAACATCATAACCTTCTCAGACAGCAGCACGGATTATGTAATTCATATACGGCGTCTGCTGAAACCGAAGATAGTGTTAAACCCGGGTAACAGCCCGTATGGTCTTATAGAAAGAATGTCTGAAAAATATTTTGTTCCGGATGCAACAAAAACAGATGCTGAAAATGCTGTAGAAAGAGCAAAATGTTGGGATGACGAAAAAATAAAACAAGCAAAGGGGGCGTTTGATAAATCTCATACTATCAATAAGACATACGGAAAAGATGCAGATGGAAATTTATTGATTCCGACAGGCGGTCAAACAGAATTCAATTATGTGGCATCTGCATGGGAAAAGCATGATAAAAATTATGATGAGGTAGATGAGGCAACTTTTGTGTATGAAGCAAGTACATTTACCGACCCGGGAGTAATTATATATGATCAGTTAGGAGATTTAGTAGAAAATCCAACAATAACAAAAACACTTACGATAAGAAAAATTGATTCTGGAACTGTACCTACCTATGATAAAGATGAGGGTGAAGATAGATCCCTTGAAGAAAGAGACATTGACGGCGTTAAAAAATATAATTTATCGGGAATTGTTATTAGACCAGATAAATATGAGATTGAATATTTATGTACTTATAAGGATTTAGCAGATGGCCAAACACAGACATTAGAAGCTACAAGACCATTAATTATATTGTCAAAAAGAGGCGATGTGCAACTTACAACATCTGTTTTATTTAATTCAAATGATGCAATATTCTTACAGAATACGTGGTCATCATTAAGAAGCAGAAGTATGTTGTTTTCTTTCCGAATAGCAGATATTCAGATTACATCCTCACCGTTGATGAATTCAAATGATGCCATTGAATTAACAAATAAATGGTCTAGATTAAGAGATGGCACACAATTTTATACTACGATTAATTAAAAGGGGGAAATAACCATGATAAAACAATTAAGAAGTATTATCAGACAAACAGTTGCACTAACTGTTGTTATATCCATGATAGCTACAGTTTTAGTTGCACCTTCCACGGTTTTTGCATTTGATAATGGAAACGAGGGGAAAATATCAGCTCAAAGAGCGAACCTTTCTTTTATTTATGTAGGAAAAACACCTAAAGCCGATGTTGGTGATGATGGTATGGGAGGAGATGATTTATCATCTGTCTATCCTACTGATTTTTCTGCAAAAGAGATGGATACATTTGAAAAAGGGGACTACCTTTGGGCAGGAGTTCAAGTTTCAAAGTTATCTGTTTTGAGAGAGGAACTTTTCAAATCTAGCGGCGTAGGTACTGGTGTAGGTGGTCTTGCTGGTATGACGTTATCATATAGATATGATTCAAGATATTTAGAGCCGTATGTAAATTTAGGATATGAAGCTTTTGATATGGTTTCAAGTAATTATCCGAACATATATACATTAAGCAGTGCAGATATCAATGCAGGTTTGGGTGATGTAAACACTGGTGAAGATAGTCTTGTTGATGCTGATAATTTAGATGAAGTTCAGATTACATTTGGTTTAACGGGTTCAGCTAAAGTTAATGCAAAAAGAATGTTTCATGATACATCATCTACAGAATTATTAGGTGATGAGAACATATTACTTATGCTTTTTCCCTTTAAAATAAAAGATGTACCAGCAGGAGGAACCAAAGTTCTTCAGGGAAGCTTAGCAGGTGACAGATTTACAATGTCGATAGGACATACGAAAACCTCAGTTGATGGATATCAGTGGGAAAAAACTCAAACGGGTGACTCAGAAGCATCAAACTTAAAAAATTATTTTAATATTACTGATGCGGAAGGTAAAAATCCAAGTGATGGTGAAATACCTGTTTTCCCAGCTACATATACAGTAGATTTCTACAACGACTCGACATTGGCTGCTCCAGTTGGTACGCAATTGTCAGTTAAAGAGAAAGAAACAGTTGCAGCAGACAAAGTTCCGGCACAATCAGACTTCACACCGCCGACAGGTCAATATTTTGACAAATTGCAGTATTTCGTTGATGCTGACGGAACAGGAACAGCAGATTCTGATCATGATCCGGAATTTGTAGCAAGTACAGGAGCAGAAGATCAGAATCCGCCTGCGACAAAGATTACAGGCAACACAAAAGTTTATGCTAAATACAAAGATGGTCATAAAGTAAACTTCCATAGTAACTATGGTTCATTCAGCATAACAAGTCCGCCGTCAGAGAAGACGAAAGTAGTAACAGTTGCACCTGAGGCAGGTCAGGTAATCAACGAAAGCGATAAGCCGACGGTTGGCGCGGCAGGCGACAATCCTGACTTTATAGCTCCTACAGGCTGGAGTCTGGTAGGTTGGTACACAGACCAGGCTTGCACAGCAGGAAATGAATTTAACTTTGAAACAGCAACAGGCGGCGACGGAACAAAGATTAACGGTACAGATACTACTACACCTACAGAACTTTATGCAAAGTGGGCGCAGGAAGTAACATATACCTTTGACCAAAACTATACAGGTGCTCCTGCAAACACAACAGTGAAAAAGACAGCGGGCGAGAAGTTAGGCACAGATGCTCCGACAGTAACAAGAGACAAATATGACTTTAAGGAATGGAATACAAAGTCTAACGGTTCTGGTGACAGCTATACTTCCACGACTATAGCAGACTTGGCAGCGACGGCAGACACAACATTATACGCTATCTGGACGCCGAAATCAGACCAGGCTACATATACATTGACATTTGACGCTGTAGGCGGAACATTAAAGAATCCGACATCAATTACAGTTGTTCAGGGCGATCCGATTACACAGGCAATGATGCCTGACGATCCGGAAAAGACGGGTGCAACAGGAAACGCTTATACATTTGACGGTTGGTTTAAGGATGCTTCACCGAGCAACACTGACGAACTAACACGACCAATAACACTTACAGAAGATACAACAGCTTATGCGCATTGGTCATATACTGCTGCTGATAAAATCACAATTACATTTGACGATCAGGGTGCTACAACCGCGGTAAGCCCGACAACAATAGACATAGCACCGGGCGATGCAATCGGCGCGCTTCCGACAGACCCTGCAAAAGATGGAAACAGTTTTAGCGGCTGGTATCCGAATGCAGACGGAACAGGAACTAAGGTAGAGACAACAACGACATTTAGTTCAAACACAACCGTATATGCTAAATGGGCAGCGGATGTAAATTATACCTTTGATTACAACTACGATGGCGCTCCGGCGGCAACAACAATACCGCAGAAGGCAGGCACAGCTTTAGGCGAGAAAGCACCGGCAGACCCGACAAGAACAGATTATGACTTCAAGGGCTGGGATACAGCTTCTAACGGTACAGGCACAAGATACGCAGATCAGAATGCGTTAAAGGCTTTAAATGAAGCATCAGATTTGACCTTGTACGCTATTTGGGATGCAGCATCAACGCTTCCGCCCGATCAGAAGGCAACAATCACCTTCCATTCATCGGTAGACGGTTTGAATGTTACTCCTCCTTCAATAACAGTTAAGAAGGGCGATAAGCTTATTGCAGCTCAGCTTCCGACACCGACGAGAACGGATTATGAGCTTGAAGGCTGGTACGATAAGGCTGACGTAACGGGAACAAAGGTAACCGATACGGACGGCGCAATAACAGTAGCCGATGATATGAACGCTTACGCGCACTGGACATACACAGGCGCAAATCCTGTTACAGTAACATTTAACGCTCCCGATTCGGACGGCGATACTCATACATGGACAGTAACAATAGGCAGCGGCGACAAAGTTGGCGCAGCAGCTCCTGCAGTTACAAAGACAAATAACACATTTAAGGCATGGGAAGACGAAACAGATCAATCAACGTATGATCCTGCAAATGATGCTGTAACGGCAAATAAGATTGTAAAAGCAACATGGACAGAAAATATTACAATTAAATTTGACGCAAACACAGGCAATGGAACAGCAACCGACCAGGTTGGCAAGCCGACAGATAAATTGGCTCTTCCTGCTGACGGCACATTTACAAAGCCAGACTACAAGCTTGTAGGCTGGAATACAGCAAAGAACGGTTCAGGTGCGTATGTAAATAACACTATGGATCTTGATGCAGTTAAAACGGCTGCAGGAGCGGCAACAAGCACAATCACACTATATGCACAGTGGGCAGATGCTACTATTACTAATCCTGATCCTAATCCGCCGACACCTCCGACACCCGATAACGGCGGCGTGCTTGTAAAGTTTGATACAAACGCGGCAGGTTCAGCAAACCAGACAGGTGTTGTTGATGCAAAGCCGAACTGGAAGATTCCGAAGCTTGGCGATGCAATCGGCGCTGACCAGATGCCGACAGACCCGGTAAGACCGCATTATGTGCTTAAGACAGATAAGTGGAACACAAAGCCGGATGGCTCGGGCGTAAATGTTGACGGCACAACAGCAATCAGCAGCGCAGCTTTGGGCGATGCTCTTGTGGATAAGGGTAATGGTACATACGAAGTAACGCTGTACGCTCAGTGGGATATAGATCCGAGTGTTGACGCAAATGATAAGATTAAAGTAAAGTTTAATGACAACGAAGACGGTAAGGGTAAAGACGATAATGTTCAGGAATTCACCATATTCAGAGGCGACTCAATCGGCTTTGACCTTCCGACACCGGCAGATACTACGAAGGCATTCGAAGGCTGGTTTGAAGGTACGGCAGGCGACGGCGGTGTAATCAGCTTCACAGGTGATGCCTTAACAAAGACTACACCAATCAATCCTACAGGTACAGAGGTTACATACTATGCTAAGAGTAAAATGTACTTATGGGTTGAATTGCAGGTAAAAGACGATAGTAATAATGATATAGTGTACACTTATGATGGTAATGTTAAGGATCCTACTTATAAGGTATGGGCTGTTGTAAAGCCGGAAACCGGTGATACAGATCCCACCAAGCTTAGTGAAACTCCTGTAGCATCCGGAACAGCATCTGCGCTTGCAGCAAAGGGTATCAATATTACATACGAGAAAAGCGCTACTACTGCTACATTAAGAGATGCAGGTACATACAGTATTAAAGTTGGTGAGCTTTCAGCGACATCAGAGCTTGGAGCGCAGGGAGCAAGCGTTGCATTACGTGTTCCTGATACAGTAACTATTAACGCAAAAGGAATTGATGTTACACTCGATCCTGCAAAACAAGAGGCGAAAAAGACTTCAACTCAGGAATATGTTAAAGTAGATGATTTAATCTTAGCAGACGGTGCGTTAATAAACGGTGCTACTAAGGACAATGTTCTTAAGGTTACATATAAGCTTTGGACAGATAGCGAAACATCAGGTACAAAAGGTGTAATTGATGACGGAGAACTTGGCGATGCGCCTGCAAATACATTAGACATAGGCACGTATGTTATGGAAATCGGAACAGCAGACAGCAATTATGCAATCAACAGCGTAGCATCATCAGTAGCAGATAAGACTCTTGTAACCTTTGATGCAGCACACTATCCTGCTGCTTGGCCGGACAATAAATTAAAGACTCCGGGTACAAACCTGCAGTTTAAGATTGTTCCGAATGATCCGAAAGCAACAGATATTAAGGTTACAAAGACAGGATCAACCGACGCACTTACATTAACAACAGATAACTATGCGACACCTAAACCGTTTATGCCGGACGATACATCAGAAACAAGCAAGGATGAATATTGGGTAAGAGTAGACAATGTTACCGATTCAGTTGATATACATGTAACAAACGAATCATATTTTACAGCAAAGGTTGACGGCAAGGATTTAACAGATGGCAAAGTAACAGTATCTGATATTAAAGAAGCTATTGAAACAAATGAGGATGGTACGCCGAAAAAGGATGAAAATGGAAATATTTTGAAGCATGATCCTCAGGTTGTTGAAGTTGTAGTTTCAAATTCAAGCGGCGATACTAAGACTTATAAAATCCATGTTCAAAGATTGGGTGCAAGAAGTAGTATTGAAATGAATCCGGGCAATAGCCCTTATGGACTCATGGAAAGAATGGCAGCAAAATATTTACCGGATGATAAAAAATCACAGGCATGGGATGCTGCTAAAATAAAAAAAGCAAAGGAGGCATTTAATAATTCTAACGCTATTAATAAGACATACGGAAAAGATGATGAGGGTAATGTACTAGTGCCTATTGGTGGTCAGACAGATTTCAAATACATAACATCAGCGTGGGAAAAACATGATAAAAATTATGATATGGTAGATGAAGCGACTTTCGTTTATGAAGCAAGTACATTTACAGATCCAGGATTTACTGTATATGATCAGGCAGGAGAAATTGTACTAAATCCGACAGTAAATAAAACGCTGACGGTAAGAAAAATTGATTCGGGTGGTGTACCGACCTATGAAGCTACAGAAGGAGAGGACAGATCTCTTGTTGAGCAAAATGTTAATGGTGTTCAAAAATATAGCTTATCAGGAATTGTTATCAGACCGAATAAATATGAAATTGAATATTCATATACATATACGGATTTAGCAGATGGTCAAAGCAAAACGTTAGATACAGTAAAGAGACCTTTGATTATATTATCAAAGAGAGGTGACGTACAGCTTACAACATCAGTTCTATTCAACTCAAATGATGCTATATTCTTACAGAATACTTGGTCATCATTAAGAAGCAGAAGTATGTTATTCTCTTTCCGTACAGCAGATATTCAAATCACATCATCACCATTGATGAATTCAAACGATGCCATTGAATTAACAAACACATGGGCTACATTAAAAGATGGAGTACAATTCTATACGACCATCGATTAAAAATAAAAGCAAAAAAGGAGTTTTACAGAATGAAAACAAAAAAACTAATATCATTTTTATTGTCATTGACAATGTTGGCAAGTATAATTATACTTCCGCAAAGCACGTCAGCTAAAGATATGGAAAACTGGGATAAAATATCTGCTGACAGAGCTAAAATTTCGTTTGTATATTTAGGAAAATCAGTAGCTGATGCTGAAAACTATTCTATTGGAGCGATTCCAGGAACAACAGAAGCAGCAATACCAGATTCTTTTGAAGTTGGAGATATTATTTGGGTAGGAGCTCAAATAAGAGATCTTACTAAGGTAAAAGATGATGTATTTAATGCAAGTGCATCAGGACCCACGAATGGTGGTCTCTGGAATGCAGTTACATCAGTGATATATGATAGTAGATATTTAAGAACAACATCAATACAAGATACAGAATATTTTGATGTTGACTATAATACTTTAGCTGAAGCAACAGTATTTAAAGGAGGATCTTACAGCGCTGGATCATTAGCGGATAACGATCCAGGAATTGACGAGGCAACTAGAGAAGAAAATAAAGTTGATGCTACTAATGGTAGAGATTTGATTTTTTCAGCACTAAAGCCTAATAATGCTCGACCGACAGATGTAAGAGCTTTAGATGGTAGCACTGTAACAGATGATCCTGTTTTGATTGGATGTTTTGCATTTG
This sequence comes from uncultured Lachnospiraceae bacterium, assembly GCA_964496015.1. Lineage (GTDB taxonomy): Bacteria > Bacillota > Clostridia > UBA1381 > UBA1381 > JALEPO01. Next base: position 8,286 of record CAZBXN010000054.1, read on the forward strand.
AACTTAAGGCACTACCTACACCGGGAACAACGATTCTACAAGGTGTTCTTGCAGGAGACAGATTTACGATGGCTGTTAACTATACTGGTACATCTCCGTTTCAGTGGTTGCGCACAGTAGAGCAAGAAGGTGATGGCAGAGCAGATGCTAACACAAATTTAAAGAATTACTTTACATTGACAAATGGAGCAGGAACAGAACTTTCAGATGGTGTTATTAACTTGTTCCCTGCAGGACAGACAAAAATTCCTATCAATACAAGTATAGATGGAAACGTAACAGATACAACAAAGACAGTTACAATCACAGCAGACGGAACGAAGAAGAAGTTCTCGGAAATCAAGTCATTGTTAGGAGCAAACCCTACAAAAGCTGGCTTTACCTTTACAGGTTGGTCAAAAGAATCAGCTACTGGTACTGTTTTGGCAGATACTGATGATGTAACATTTAATCTTGCAGATGCAACAGCAGGTAAGACATTCTATGCAGTATTTACAAAGAACAAGGTAAATTATCAGGCAAGTGACTTCGCAGTAACGGGTAACACAGCTACATATTCGGGCAGTCCCGTAACCGCTCCGACAGTAACAGCTGCAGCAGGCAAAACGGTAGGTACTATTTCAAACATCAAGGTTGGAACAACTGCGGCTAACGCATCAACAACGATGCCTACAAATGCAGGCTCATACAAGATATTTATTACTGTTGCAGGTACAGATGATTATAATCAAGCAACAGATCTTGAGGTTGGTACATATACAGTTAATAAGAAGGACGCAACAGTTAATCTTACAGCTCCGACAAGCCCGACATTCGGCGAAACAGATGCAGGTAAGGTAAATGTAGCTGTTACAGGTGCAACTGACTTGGCAGGATTAGGTTATGTTGTTAAATATGCTAAGAAGGGAACAACAAATTACAGCGAAACAGTTCCGACAGATGCAGGTGAGTACACAGCAGTAATAAGCAAATCAAATACAACATTGGCAAACAACTTTAATGTAACAGGAACTCAGACTGTAAACTTCACAATCGCACCTAAGGCTGTTACAGTTGCAGTTGATAACGTAAAGACAGTAACTTACGGTGATGCTGATAAGACAATTACACCGACACTTTCAGTAGCAACTCTTACAGCATCAGATTACAAGGTAGAATATAAGGTTAACGGTAATTATACAACAACAGCTCCTACAAATGCAGGTACGTATGATGTAAAGGTTACAATTACAAATGCAAACTACGCAGGTTCTGTTGAAAAGACAGGCGGTCTTGTAATCAACAAGAAGGCGCTCAACCCGACACTTGTTGTTACAGTTTCACAGAATAATGCACAAAGCGGAGATTATACATTAACAGACGCTGCTGCAACAATTACAGATTCAGACAAGGTTGGAAACGACACAGTAAATGTTACAGTAAGCGGTACAATCGCAGAGGCTGACATTAAGGCAGGCGGCAACGGTAAGACTGTAAACAATCCGACATACAAACTTGACAATGCTAACTATGAAATAGGTACTGCAACAGTTACAGCAAATGTTACAAATCTTCCTGTTGCAAACGACCTTGACGCTGATACAAAGGCTAAGCTTGCTAA
>CAZBXN010000055.1:0-9875 GCA_964496015.1 uncultured Lachnospiraceae bacterium
CGGACGTGCATATAATCGGAAAAGACATTCTGCGTTTCCATACTATCTATTGGCCCATAATGCTCATGGCGTTGGGCGAACCGCTCCCGAAACAGGTATTCGGTCATCCGTGGATGCTTTTCGGCGAAGAAAAGATGTCAAAGTCTCGCGGAAATGTAATTTACGCCGAGGATTTGGTAAAACACTTCGGCGTTGACGCGGTAAGGTATTACTCGCTCCATGAAATGCCGTTCGCGCAGGACGGAAATATCACCTTTGAGGTGTTTATAAGCCGCTATAACTCGGATTTGGCGAACACTCTCGGTAATCTCGTAAACCGCACGGTCGCTATGATTAACAAGTATTTTGACGGCGTTATTCAATCGGGCGATGTGTCGGGCGAATTTGACGACGACTTAAAGAAAACGGCGACTGACGCAATAAATAAAATCAGCGAAAAGATGAAAACTCTTCATGTCGCGGACAGCCTTGATGAAATCTGGCGTGTGGTTGACCGCGCGAATAAATATATCGACGAAACAACGCCGTGGGTATTGGCAAAGGACGAGGCTACAAAACCGCGTCTTGGCACGGTGCTTTATAATCTTGCCGAAACAATCCGCATAATCGCGGCGCTTTTAAGCCCGTATATGCCCGAAACCTCGGCAAAAATCGCGGAACAGATAAACTCGGAGGATTTGTCTTACGCAAGCGTTAAAGCGTTCGGCGCGATTAAATCAGGTACGAAAGTCGGAGAAGCTGTTCCGCTGTTCCAGAGAATTGATGCGGATAAAAAGCTTGCCGAGCTTGCGGAGGAATTTACGGCAGAGGAAGAAAAGATTGAGATTGCGCCATATAAGGACTATATAGAATTTGAGGAATTTGAAAAGCTCGATATTCGTGTCGGCAAAGTCATAGAATGCGAGAAGGTGCCGAAATCGTCAAAGCTTTTGAGATTTACATTGCAGGTCGGCAGTGAAACAAGGCAGATTTTATCGGGCATTTCAAAATATCACACACCCGAGGAGCTAATTGGCAAAAACGTGCTGTTTGTTGCGAATTTAAAGCCGAGGAAGATGATGGGGCTTGAATCCTGCGGTATGATTTTATCGGCGGAATTTGAGGATAAACTAACGGTACTCACCACTTTAAAGGATATACAGAGCGGAGCGGAGGTAGTGTAATGAAAAAAATAATTTCAGCGGCTCTTGCCGCGTTAATGCTTACGTCAACGGCATATGCGGACGGATTTTATAAGGGCGGCGACGTTACCGAGGTAAACTATATCGAGGACTTGAGCGGAAAATACTACACGCGTGACGGCAAGGAGGAGGACGTATTTAAAATCCTGTCTGACGCGGGCATGAATATGGCGCGTATACGTCTTTCCAACCACCCGGGAAAAGGCTCGGGCGACGGCGTTTACTATCTGCCCGAGGGCTATCAGGACGAAAAGGATTGTCTTGATTTGGCAAAGCGCGCGCATGACGCGGGCATGGGCATACAGTTTACGTTTAACTATTCCGACTACTGGTCGAACGGTTCACGCCAGATTATCCCGCAGGATTGGGTAAAGGAAATTAAAGCCGATTTGGGCTACGACGTAAAGGACGCGAAATTCCTTAATTCCATGACGGATAAGCAGCGTAAGGAAATACAGGAAAAGCTAAAAACAATAATTTACGATTATACCTTCGATATAATGACAAAGCTTAAAAATCAGGGAACGGAACCCGAATATGTATCGCTCGGCAACGAGATAAACGGCGGAATACTGTTTCCGTTCGCGAACACTTACGCGGCGAATATGAGCAAGGATAATTTTGAGCTTCAGTTTGGCGAAAACAAGTCGGACAGCGATATTCTTTGTCCCGAGGACTGGAATGCGCTGGCGGACTTTCTCAACGCGGGCTATGACGCGGTGAAGGCGGTTTCGCCAAATTCAAAGGTAATTATCCATATCGCGGACGGCTCAAAGGATAGCACATTCACTTGGTTTTTCGATAAATTTGAGGCGGCAGGCGGCAAATATGACGTGATAGGTGCGTCGTATTACCCCGCGTGGTCGAACAACACGATTGAAACGTGCGTTGAATTTATAAACAACATCTCGGAAAAATATAACAAAGACATAATGATTATGGAAACGGGCTTCAACTGGAACGCAACCCGTAAAGACGGATACGCGGGACAGCTTGTTGACATTGACGCGTATAAGGATATTTTCCCGCCGACCCCCGAGGGTCAAAGGGACTATCTTACTGATTTGTTCCGTCAGTTTTCCGATACCAAACGGTGTGCGGGCGTGCTTTACTGGGACCCGTGCATGATACACGTCGAGGACAAGGACGGCAATAACCTGTCGGGCTGGGCGTACAAGGAAGCCGACGACAAAGTTGACGCGAACGTGGTTGAAAACACAACGCTGTTCGATTTTGACGGAAAGGCGCTTCCCTCTCTTGACGCATTTGGCGGAAGCAATACGGAATACGTGCTCTGCTATGACAAGGACGGAAAGCTTGTCGGCGTGAACAGCGCGGGTGAGTTTGCAAAAACAAAAGTCTATAAATGGGACGGAAAAAGTCTTATTGCGGAATAATCAAAAACAAGCAGGAAATTTCCTGCTTGTTTTTTTACCCTATACTTATAATTTTATTCGCAATCTTTTCCCGAAATTCCGTGTCATGCTCAACGAAAATCAGTGTCGGATTGTATTGTAAAATCACATTTTCAATTTGTATCCGCGAAAATATATCAATAAAATTCAAAGGCTCGTCCCAAATATATAAATGCGCGCTCTCGCAAAGGCTTGCGGCAATCAGCGCCTTCTTTTTCTGCCCGTCGCTGAAATCCGCCATGTTCTTGTCAAACTGCTCGCGCGAAAAATCCAGTTTCCGCAAAATCGTCTTAAACCTGCTTTCGTCAATCCCCTTTTCCCGCGCAAAATCCGAAAGACTGCCGCGAAGCTTTTCGGTATTCTGCGGAATGTAGGAAATTTTCAACCCGTTTGCTGCGTGTATATCCCCTGTATGTTTAACGGTTTCGCCGCACAAAAGCTTTAATATGCTTGATTTTCCGCAGCCGTTTTTTCCGCAAAGCGCGATTTTGTCGCCGTTTTTGATTTCAAAGCTCACGCCGCCGCACACTTGCCTTTCGTCATAAAAAACGGAAAGGTTATCGGCAAAGGCAAGCCTGTCCTTCGGGAATATCAGCGGAGAAATTGCAAGCGGTTCGTATTTCTCAATATTTTGCAGCAACTGCGATTTTTCCTGAATAGCCTTTTCCATACGCGCCTCGGTATTCTTTGAGCGTTTCATGGATTTTGCCGCCTTATGACCTACAAAGCCCCTGTCTATCTTCTCGTTGGGCGCGGTTTTGCGCTTGCCCTTTTCCGTTTTGTCCGCCCATGCCGCGCTGCGTTTCGCCGACTGCGACAATTTCTCGATTTCCTTTTTTAATTTCAGATTTACATTTGTTTCAAAATTATCCCGCAGTGTTTTATTTGCAAACCATTCGGAAAAGTTTCCGCGCTGTATTTCGATATTCGTTTTGTTGATTGACAATGTATGGTCGGTGCAGCAGTCAAGCAGCCGCCTGTCGTGCGATACCAGAATAAAACCCTTTTTTCCGCGAAGATATTCGCCGATAATATCGCGCGCGCCCTCGTCGAGATGGTTGGTCGGCTCGTCGATAAGCAGAAAGCTGTTTGATATGAGAAACAGCATCGCAAGCATTACCTTAACCCGCTCGCCGTTCGACAGAGTATTAAACGGTCGGTACAGAACCTCGCAGTCCATGTCAAGCAAATTCAGTTCGCGCATAAGCTCCCATTCCTCGCAATCTGGGCACATTTCGTAAAATATTTCTATTGTGTCCGACGCTTCATTACTGATTTGGTACGGAAAATATTCAAAATTCACCGACGCGCTTATGCTTCCGCCGTGTTTGTATTTCCCCGCCAGCATATTCAAAAAAGTCGTTTTTCCCCTGCCGTTTCTGCCGACAAAACCAAGCTTCCAGTCGGTGTCAATCTGGAAGCTTACGTTTTCAAAAACATTTTCGTAGCTGCCGTCATAGCAAAACGTCAGATTTTTAACATCAATCAATGACATAATCATCATTCCCTTCAGTCAAAAAACGAGCCGCAGGAAAATACACTCCCGCAGCTCAAAAGCTTATATGCTCCAGTCCCAAAATTCGTCCTGAACAAGCTCGCCCGCATTGCCCCGGCTGTACTGCAATTCGGGATTTTTCACGCTTACCTTCATCCCCTCCGAAACGGAGCTTACTATAAACGCGTTGCCGCCGATTGTCGCGCCGTTGCCGATTACCGTATCGCCGCCCAAAACCGTAGTTCCCGAATAAATCGTCACATTGTCGCCGATTGTCGGGTGACGCTTTATGCCCTTTAGCTCCTGTCCCTTTCTCGTTGACAGTGCGCCCAACGTGACGCCCTGATAAATTTTCACGTTATCGCCGATTACGGTTGTTTCGCCGATTACAATGCCCGTTCCGTGGTCTATAAAGAAACGCTTGCCGATTGTCGCGCCAGGGTGAATGTCAATGCCCGTCACGCTGTGTGCGTGCTCAGTCATAATTCTCGGTATCATCGGCACTTTCAAAAGCCATAGCTCATGCGCTATTCTGTAAACCGTAATAGCGAAAAAACCGGGGTACGAGAAAATTATTTCGTCCGTGCTGTACGCTGCGGGGTCGCCGTCATACGCGGCGCGTATGTCCGTGTCAAGGTATTCGCGAAGCATCGGGATTTTCTCAATAAATTTATCCGCGATTTCCTCCGCCTGCCTGTTTATCTCCGACAGCTTGCAGTCGGCGCATAAGTCCTGATTTCCGAGCGCGCGGGCAATCTGTTTTTTCAGATTATACTGAATAAATTCAAGCCTCTCGCCGACAAGGTACTTTACATAGTCGTTTCTGACGCGGTTATCGCCGAAATACCCCGGGAACAGCACCTTGCGGATTTCCTCGATAACCTCAATCAGCACCTTTTTGTTTATCATGTTTTCCGCGTCAATTCTGACGGTCAAATCATGCTCCTTATAGCTGTCGAGAATTATATCAACCATTTTTTCCGTTTTATTTCTCATTTCAATCGCCCTTTCCTCATTGAAAGAAATTTACATACCCGTTAAATCCTTAATAACCTCGCCCGCCGCGATAAGTCCCGCTACGGACGGCACAAACGCTATGCTTGCGGGAATGCTGCGCCTGTCGGGATTTTCCTCCCGTCCGTCCTCCGCGTCATGCGGCGCAATCGGTTTTTCCTTTGAATATACTACTTTCAATTTGTTAATTCCCCTGTTTTTCAGTTCCCTGCGCATAACACGCGCGAGCGGGCAAACCGAGGTTTTATATATATCCGTAACTTCAAACTGCGTCGGATCGAGCTTATTTCCCGCGCCCATACAGCTTATGACGGGCACTCCCGACCTTTCGGCGCGGACTATGATTTCAAGCTTCGCGGTAACGGTATCGACCGCGTCTATTATATAATCGTATGCGGCAAAATCGTAATTATCCGCGTTTTCGGGCATAAAAAAGCAATTATGCGCGTTGATTTTAAGCCGCGGATTTATCGAAAGCGCGCGGTCTTTCATAACGTCAACCTTATTTTGCCCGATTGTGTCGTGCGTTGCGATAATCTGACGGTTGAGATTTGTTATATTTACGGTGTCATTATCAAAAATATCAATCGCGCCGACGCCGCTCCTTACAAGCGCCTCCACGGCATAGCCGCCCACGCCGCCAACGCCGAACACCGCAACGCGCGATTTTGCAAGCGTTTCCATTGCCTCTTCGCCCAAAATCATGCGCGTTCTTGAAAATTCGTCCATAATCTCACTCCTCAGATAATTATACCATTTTTGACATAATTATGTCAATAGCAAAAAATCAGCCCTGCGGCTGATTAAATATAGTATCCGAAATCCCCGTCCGTTTCCTCGGCTTTATGCACAAGGTCGGCAATTGTGATACTGCCGAGATATTTCTTTATTACCTCATAAAGACCTGTCCACATGTCAATCGTGGGGCATTTCGCGGCTCTTTGGCATTGATTTTTTTCGTCCTCAAGGCACGATACGGGCGCCATTCCGCCCTCCGTCACTTCTAATATGTCAAGAACAGTATATTCCTCGGGCTTGCGCGTCATTTTATAGCCGCCCTGCGAGCCGCGCTGCGAGCGCAGAAATCCCGCTTTTGACAGCATATTCACAATTTGTTCAAGGTATTTTAGCGATATGTCCTGACGCTTGGAAACGTCTTTAAGCGACACGTTTTCCCCGCTCGAATGTCTGGCAATGTCAAGCATCAGACGTATTGCGTATCTGCCTTTCGTTGAAATTTTCATAATATCGCCTCCAACCTAATCATACTGTTCCGATATGAATTATTATACACCCGATACTTCGCTTTGTCAAGTTTTTTGAAAATATAAATATTTCTTGACAAACACCATATAATATGCTACGATATTGTTAGCAGGATAACAATAAGAAAGGGTTGTCAATATGGATAATGAAAACATGATTGGGCTGGAGCTTAAAGCAATAACCAACCGAATGGCGCGCAAGTTTAAAGGGGCAGCGTGGGACATAAACGAAAAAACGTCCTCATCAGCGCAAAAACACACCATTGCATATTTATATGAGCATCAATCGGACGGGGATTTGTTTCAGCGCGATGTTGAGGAGTTTTTATCAATACAGCGTCCTACGGCAACGCGTATGCTTAATCATATGGAGGCAAACGGTCTTATAAAGCGTGAAAGCGTGGAGTATGACGGACGAATGAAAAAGCTCACGCTTACTCAAAAAGCGGTAAATTTATATAATGACATTTTTGATGAAATAAATCGTGTTGGGGAGGAAATGACACGCGGATTGACCGATAAGGAAAAAGCGGAATTTCTGAGAATTGCGCGGAAAATACGCAAGAATTTAGAATAAAGCCGATATTTAAACAATTATTTTTATCAATATTGTTAGCACGCTAATAATATTAAATTAAGGAGGACGTCATGAAAACATCATATATAATAAAACGCTTAATGCCGTATCTGGCAAAACATAAAAAACTGCTTATCATTGATTTGCTGTGCGCCATGACTGCGGCTGCAACAAATATCGTTTCACCTATGACAGTGCGGTATATTACAAACAGAATTGACAGCCTTACAATCGGCGCTCTTGCCGTGGTTATAATAATTTATACTCTGATTTTAGGCATAGCGTCTGCGGCACATTTCTACATGGGACATATGGGAAACGTATTCGGAGCGCGGGTTGAAAGCGACATGCGTCTTGATTTATTTACCCATTTGCAGAAGCTGTCTTATTCGTTTTATGCCGAAAATTCCATCGGGCAGATTATGTCGCGGCTGACAGGCGACCTTTCGGACTGCTCCGCGTTTGTGCATATCATTCCCGAACAGCTTCTTGTTGCGGGCGGAACGCTTATAGTTTCATTTATAATGCTTATGCGTATCAACATTCCGCTTACTCTTACGGTGTTTGCATTTTTGCCGCTTGTTTTTGTAAGTACAAAATATTTCAATAAGCGTATGCGCGGGACAATGAAGGAACAGCGCGTACAGGTCGGCGAGATAAATTCGCAGATTGAGGACACTCTGTCAGGAATACGTCTTGTAAAATCCTTCACAAACGAAGACGCCGAAATTGAAAAGTTTTCAAAACGCAATAACCGTTACCTACAGATAAAGTCAAAAACATTTTTTCAGCTTGCGGGATTTCAGGTTACAACAAGCTCGCTGGGCGGCGTTGTATATATTGCGGTTGCCGCGCTCGGCGCGGTATTTATGATGAGGGGCGGCATACAAGCGGGCGACTATGCGGCGTATATTCTCTGTATCGGCACATTGTGGACTTGTATACGGACGCTTGTGGGTTTTACGGAGCAGTTTCAGCGCGGAATTACGGGGATTGAGAGATTTTTGGAACTTATGGACACCGCCCCCGAAATTACAGACGCCGATAATTCCAAAACGCTTGCAGACGGTCAAGGCGGCATTGAGTTTAAAAATGTTTCGTTTTGCTATAACGGTTCAGACAAAACCGTACTTCAAAACATCAGCTTTAAAATTACTAAGGGAGAAAATGTCGCGGTAGTCGGTCCCTCGGGCAGCGGAAAAACCACGCTTATCAATCTCATGCCGCGCTTTTATGAAGTGACGGACGGTGAAATTATGATAAACGGCGAAAACATCAAAAATCTCAGCATAAGCTCTATCCGTCGGGCAATCGGAATTGTACAGCAGGACGTATATTTATTTTCGGGAACGGTTTTTGAAAATATCGTGTACGGCAAGCTTGACGCTTCAAGGGACGAAGTGATTAAAGCCGCAAAACAGGCAGGAGCGCACGAATTTATTATTAGCCTTGAAAACGGCTATGACACTTACATAGGCGAGCACGGCGTTAAGCTGTCGGGCGGTCAGAAGCAGAGAATAAGTATAGCGAGGGTATTTCTGAAAAATCCGCCGATACTTATTCTTGACGAGGCAACCTCGGCGCTCGACAATGAAAGCGAAAAGCTTATACAAGAGTCGCTTGAACAGCTATCAAAAGGCAGAACGGTTATAACTATCGCTCACAGGCTTACCACCATACAGAACGCGGATAAAATCATAGTGCTTACCCAAAACAGCATTGAGGAAACGGGTACGCATAAAGAACTTTTAGAGAAAAAAGGAATTTATTACAATATGTATACTGTTGCAGACAGGAGGAATATATAATGACTAAATTAACGGAATGTAACGGCTATTCGGACGCAAACGGAAATCGCATTATCGGCAGTCTTGAAAATTGCGATGTCACATTTTCAGGGAGTAATTCCACGCTGAAAATCGGCGATAACTTTAATACGGTACGCATGAAAATCAGTGTCGGAAACGATTGCCATATAGAAATAGGAAACAACGTTACGTCAAAAGGCTCATTTTGGAACTTCTATGATAACGCGTCCTGCTCAATCGGCGATAATTGCCGTTTCAGGGACGGCGGATTTCTGAGCGTTGCGCCGTTCGCCAAAATCATTATAGGAAACGGTTTTACGGTAGAATATGATTACGCTATGATTGCGCTTCCGTACAGCGAAATCCGTTTCGGCGAGGACTGTATGTTGTCGCGGTGCGTGTCGGTGCAGTCAAACGACGGTCATGATATTTTTGACGTAAAGACAGGCAAGAACATAAACGCGACGGCTGAACTGTCAAAGGCAAAGAAAATTATAGTAGGTAATCACGTCTGGATTGGACAGAGCGCGACAGTGCTTTACAACACGTGTATAGGCGACGGAAGTATTATCGGCGCAGACAGTCTTGTTAAAAACAAATTCCCGAACAACTGCATTGCCGGCGGCAATCCTGCGAAACTGATTAAATCCGACATTGCATGGAGCCGCGGCTACGGCGATACGGATATAAGCGTAATTGACGGCAGATATGTGAAATTGACGGAAAAATAAAGTCTTTTCCGAAAAAATATAAATATTTCTTGACATCAGCGTGCTAAAGTGGTAAAATGTGAATACGGTTAAAAACCGCATAATAAAAAAAGGAGAAATAAAAATGAAAAAGCTTTTATCAATTATCACAATGGCTGCGCTTGCGCTCACAATGACGGCATGCGGCGCGCCGAAACAGGACGCGGCAAATGACACCGCGGCATCAGATTTGCAGTACATAACCGACAAGGGCACAATGACTATCGGCTATACCCTGTTCAGACCCATGAACTTCATGGAAAACGACGAGCTTACAGGCTTTGAAACGGAGTTCGCAAAGCTCGTATGCGAGAAACTCGGCGTTACTCCCGAATTTCAGGAGATTAACTGGGACTCAAAAGAAATCGAGC
>CAZBXN010000056.1:0-9505 GCA_964496015.1 uncultured Lachnospiraceae bacterium
TTTTGCTTTTCAAGAAGCTTTTTCTTACGCGTTATATCGCCGCCGTAGCACTTTGCAAGCACGTCCTTGCGCATTGCCTTAACCGTTTCACGCGCGATAACTTTCGAGCCGATTGCGGCTTGAATAGGCACTTCAAAAAGCTGACGCGGAATTGCCTCTTTCAGCTTTTCCGTCATTCTTCTGCCGCGGTTATACGCGTTATCCTTATGCACAATAAACGACAGCGCATCAACCATGTCGCCGTTAAGCAAAATATCGAGCTTTACAAGGTCGGCTCTCGTATAGCCGCAAAGCTCATAATCAAACGACGCGTAGCCCTTTGTGCGCGATTTGAGCGCGTCGAAAAAGTCGTATATAATTTCATTAAGCGGCAGTTCATAGAATATTTCCGCCCTGCTTTCGTCCATGTACGTCATATCTTTATAAATTCCGCGCCGTTCCTGACATAACTCCATGACGTTACCGACATAGTCCTTTGGAACCATAATAGTCGCCTTAACCATAGGCTCTTCCATATAGTCGATTTCGGCGGGCGCGGGAAGATTTGTCGGATTGTCGCACCAAACCATTTCGCCGCTCGTTTTATACACCTTATAAATTACGCTCGGCGCGGTGGTCACAAGGTCAAGATTATATTCTCTCTCTAACCGTTCCTGAACGATTTCCATATGGAGCAGTCCCAAAAATCCGCAGCGGAAACCAAAGCCCAGCGCGACAGACGTTTCCGCCTCAAACATAAGCGCCGCGTCGTTTAGCTGTAATTTCAACAGCGCCTCTTTTAAATCCTCGTACTGCGCGCCGTCCGCGGGATAAATTCCGCAGTAAACCATCGGATTTACTTTTTTATATCCGGGCAGCGGCTCTTTGGCGGAATTTGCGACAGTCGTTACCGTATCGCCGACGCGCGTTTCCTGTATGTTTTTAATGCTCGCCGCAATATAGCCGACGTCGCCCGCGTACAGTCCGTCGGTAGGTCTTAACCCCGACGGGTGCATAACTCCGACCTCGACAACCTCGAACTGCGCGCCCGTCGCCATCATTTTGATTTTCTGACCTGCTTTGAGCGAGCCCTCCTTGACGCGGACATAGACGATTACGCCCTTATAGCTGTCATAGTAGGAGTCGAATATAAGCGCGCGTAACGGCGCGTTTTCGTCGCCTGACGGCGCGGGTATTTTTTCAACAATTTCCTCCAATACCGCACCGACGTTCAAGCCCGTTTTCGCCGACACCTTCGGCGCGTCCTCGGCAGGTATGCCGATAACGTCCTCAATTTCGCGTATTACCATATCGGGCTGAGCGGACGGCAAATCTATTTTATTTATTACAGGCACAACCTCTAAATCATGGTCTATGGCAAGATAAGTATTTGCAAGCGTCTGCGCCTCTATTCCCTGCGACGCGTCAACTATTAAAATTGCGCCCTCGCACGCCGCAAGGCTTCTTGAAACCTCGTAATTAAAATCGACGTGTCCAGGGGTATCAATTAAATTAAGCGTGTAAACTTCTCCGTCCTCACGCTTATATTTGAGCGTGACGGCATGCGCCTTAATCGTGATGCCCCTTTCGCGCTCCAAATCCATATTGTCTAAAAGCTGCTCCTCCATATCGCGTTCCTCAACTTCGCCCGTAAGCTCCAGAAGCCTGTCGGCAAGCGTTGATTTTCCATGGTCGATATGCGCTATAATGCTAAAATTCCTTATTTTTTCCTGTCTTGTATTCGGCATAGTTATATCTCCTAAAGGTAAACAATATCCCATTCTCAACCATACCATTATATCACTGATTTAACTTTTTGTAAAGATATTTTACGGATTTTTTAATACTGCCGCCATTGCCTTTGCTACACATTCCGCGCCGTTTTTCGCTTCTTCCAGAGTATTTCCGTTGCTTCCGACCTCCAAAAGCAGACTGCCCGATGTGGCGTGCATGTTAAACCGCTCGGTTCTTAAATCTATCGGGCGCATAAGCCCCGGGTACATTATTTCGGCGGCGTTCTGGATTTTTGCGGCTAATTTCAGGTTTTCGCGCCAGTTCGGGTGCTCAAGCCCCATGCTGTCCGTTCCGCACACAAGCATGACCTGCGCTGTCGGCTTGCCGTTTTCCTCGCAGCTCACCTTTAATTTCGTGCCGTCCGCGTAAATAAACGCGTCGCGGTGAATGTCAAGCACCATTTTAATTGACGGATACTGCTGCAAAATTGAGTTGATTGTGCCGAGCGTACGCGTGTATGCGCCCTGATACGACGGGTAGTCGTGATATGTCGTGTCGTGATACGTTTTAATTCCATAGCTTTCGAGCGTATTGCAAATCACATTGCCGACGGCTATTACATTATAGTTTTCGTCCGTGCTTCTCTCCGTTTCGCCCGCCATTTCGTCGCCGTCATAACACTCGGTCGTGTGCGTGTGAATAACAAGCACCTGCGGGCTGTCGCCGTCTATCGCAAAATTCAGATTTTCGGCGCACATGCCGTTTATATCGACCTCGTAGCTTGTGGCGTTGTTAATCGACAGACCAACGGACGCGGCAATTTGTTCTTTTGACGGCAGCTCTGACGGTGATACTGACGGCTGAGGTGTTTCCGCAGGGGCTTCCTGCGGATTTTCGCCGTTTTCTTCCGCATTTTCGGCTTGTACCCCGTCAAAAGCCGCCGAATAACTGCGTATAATGCTCGACGGCTCTTTAAAATTAAACCCTATCGCGCCGCTGACCTTGTCTTTTATATTAAATTCCCCGTTGTCCTCCATAGGAAGTCCCTTTGATAAAATATTCTCATAATTGCTGTCGGCAGTTTTGAAAACCTCCGCTGTTTTTTCGCTTGTCCCCAAAATCGCGGCGGTAATTCCCGCGATAACGGCGGCGCATATAACAATGAAGGAAATTATTATCTTTTTCCTGCCGATTACAATGGTTTTAAATTTCATAGCCTTAATCCTCCGTTTACTATACTATTTTTACGCAAAATTTCAGATAATTATGTTATTTTTTTCAAAAAAGCCTTGCAATTTACAGAAAGGTGTGGTATAATTTTATGGTTATTACGGATAGTCCTCTGCCTTGGTCGGCACGAATGTCTATGAATTTAAGGAGGAAGTATTGATGAACAGACAAGCTATCATTGATTCTTTGACAAAAGACCAAATAAGAACAGACCTGCCCGAACTGGTAGTCGGCAACAATGTTAAGGTTTACCAGAAGATTGTCGAGGGTTCAAGAACAAGAACCCAGATGTTTGAGGGTACAATCATCAAAAAGCAGGGCGGCGGCATTGCCGAAACATTTACCGTAAGACGTATTTCTTACGGCGTAGGCGTAGAAAAGACATGGCCAGTCAACTCACCCAACATCGAGAAAATCGAAGTTGTAAGAAAAGGTAAGGTAAGACGCGCTAAGCTTTATTATCTGCGTGACAGAGTCGGTAAGGCTGCAAAAGTTAAGGAAAGAATATAATTCCGAAAAAGGGACATTCAAATGTCCCTTTTTATCTTAACTTTAAGAATTAACAGAAATTTAATATTATATCTATTTTATATTTTGCATAGATATGGTATGATGTATTAAACTAATAAATCGGAGGTTGATATTATGAGCGAGCAGGAAAACATCGTTGCCGAGCCGAAAGAAGCGGAAAAGAAAAAGAACAGTGTCGGACGCGAGATTTGGGAATGGATATACACTATAGCGATAGCAGTCGCGATAGCCGTTGTAATAAAGGGCTTTATCTTCGACGTTGTCAAGGTTGACGGTTCAAGCATGTTCCCCACTCTTGTAAATAACGACCGCCTTATTGTTACGAAATTGAATTACAAACCGCATACGGGCGACATTATAATTCTTGACAGCAATTACGTTGAGCGCGAGGCGTATTACGACAGACTGGCAAAATCCGAGGGCAAGGATAAGCTTTCGTTTATGGACAAATTTCAAAACAGGAGCGAAATGCCCGACAGCTTAAAGAAAAAATATTTTGTCAAGCGCATTATCGCAATGCCCGGTCAGACGCTTGATTTAAAGGACGGTAAGGTTTACGTGGACGGCAAGGAGCTTAACGAGCCGTATTATGACGGCATTACAGCGTCAATCGATCCGACGGTTGAATATCCGATAACGGTTGAGGACGACATGGTATTCGTCATGGGCGACAACAGACCGCACAGCAAGGACAGCCGTTCTTCTGAGCTTGGTCAGGTTCCGTATGAGGCGATTTTGGGAAAATCGCAGGCGAGGATTTGGCCGTTTAACGCGCTTGGCTTTACAAGATAAGAAATTAAAATGGCGCTGCTTTAAAGCAACGCCTTTTTTAAAAAATACAGAAAGGACGCGGACTTATTATGCAGGATTTACAATGGTATCCGGGGCATATGGCGAAAACGCGCCGTTTGATTGAGGAAAATTTAAAATATATTGACGTGGTTGTGGAAATTCTTGACGCGCGTATTCCCTATTCAGGCAGAAACCCGAATTTTGACGACATTATCAAAAGCAAGCCGCGGCTTCTTGTTATGAACAAGGCGGACTTGGCGGATAAAAGTCTTACGGACGCTTGGATTAACGCATATAAAGCACGGGGATTAAAGGTAATTCCCATAAGCTGTACCACGGGCGCAGGCATAAACAAGGTCACGCAGGAAGCACGCGCGCTTATACAGGATAAAATTGACCGCGAAAAGGAAAAAGGCAGAAACAGAACGCTTAAAATTATGATGGTCGGTATTCCGAATGTCGGAAAATCGAGCCTTATAAACCGCCTTATCGGCAAGGCAAGCACCAAAACAGGCGACCGCCCGGGAGTGACGCGCGGCAAGCAGTGGCTGCGGCTTAAAGGCGATATTGAGCTTCTCGACACCCCCGGTATCCTGCCGCCGAAATTTGAGGACCAGGAGGCTGCAAAGCGGCTTGCATACACGGGCGCGATAAAGGACGAGATTATGAATACCGAGCTTTTATCCTACAGCTTATGCGAATTTTTGCGCGACAACTATTCGGATTTGCTCTGTACGAGATACAAGCTTGATACCGTTGACGGCTTGGAGGGCTATGAAATACTTGAAAAAATAGGAAAAAAGCGCGGTTTTGTTATATCGGGCGGCGAGATTGATATGGAGCGCGCCGCGAATATGGTTCTTGACGAGCTGCGCGCCGCAAAAATCGGAAATATTACATTGGAAACACCCGATATTTTATCGGAATAAAAAATACGGCGATTTTATCGCCGTATTTTTTATTTCAGCATATATCCGCCGACAGGGCGCACGGACAGCACATGACACATATTTTCGCCCAGAACTGCCTCAATCTGCGATTTGAAGCTGCCGAGCATATCGAGCGGTACAAACGCCTGAACCGTTCCCGCAAAGCCGCCGCCGTGAACTCTGTACGAGCCTTTCCCGCCGAGGATTTTATCGCAAAGCGAAAGTGTCAGCGACACCGCCTGCGCTTTCGGCGTTTTATTCGGATAAATATTTTGCAGGTACATATATGACGACTGCCCCGACAGGCGGTTTAGCTTCAGGAATGTTTCAAAATCCCCATCCTTCAGCGCGATTGCCTCCTCCTGCGCGTATTTGTTATCCTTGAAGAAATGTATCGCCCTCAAAACGGCGCGGTCATTCCCCGTTTTTTCACGTATTGCTTTTATATTTGCAAAAAAGTCCTTTTCGTCTACCTCGCGAAGGTAGTCCTTGCCGAAAAATGCCGCGATTTCTTTCATATCCCTTGGAATTGCCGCATATTCGTCCGTTAAATCAGCATGGTCTGCGCCCGAATCAATAATACAGAGCGCGTAGCCGTATCTCTGCAAATTCATATCGACCTTTTCAATCTTCGGATTTTCCGTACTTGCAAAATCAATCGCGACAACAGAACCGACTGAGGACGCCATTTGGTCCATAAGCCCGCTCGGCTTATTGAAATACACATTTTCCGCAAACTGTCCGAATTTTGCAATATCAACGGGACTTACCCTATTGCCGCAGAAAAGACCGTTTATAACAGTACCGATAAGCACCTCAAACGCCGCCGACGAGGACAAGCCCGAGCCTTTCAGCACATTTGAAATAGTATACGCGTCAAAGCCCTCTATCTTATAGCCCAAATCGGCGAATTTTCTGACAACGCCGCGGATAAGCGATATTGCCTTATCGTACTGTTCTTCATGGATTTCCAAGTCGTCAAGGTCGATTATATCCATTTTGTAATTTCTCGACTGTACGCGTATCTGATTTGTGCCGTTCGGCCGCGCGGCGGCAATAACGTCAAGGTTTACACTTGCCGCAAGCACGCAGCCGTGCTGGTGGTCGGTGTGGTTTCCGCCGATTTCCGTCCTGCCCGGTGCGCTGAACAGCTCGATTTCATCAGTTTTTCCGAAGGTCTTTTCAAACTCGTCTATAACCTCAATATATCTTTCGGCATACGGCTCGGTTTTCTGCGTTCTGTAAATATACGACAGAATATCCGCGTAGCCGCCGCTTTTTAAGCCTTTTTTTAATTCCTCCGTTTGTTTCATGCAATCACCCTTTCATATAAAAATGCGGACTGTCAAAGACTGTCCGCATTTTAAAATCTGTTATAACCGCGGATTATTCAACCATAAGAAAATCACTTACTATTTCCTGCATTTGCTCCTTGCTGCAAACAAGGTCGTATATTTTCGATTTGTTTTTAAGCTCCGCAAGTGATTTCGGAACAGCCATTCCGCTCTTTTTTGAAAGCTCGTCAAGCAATGTAAATTCGTCCTTGCCGACTACCTCGTTATGTCCGCCGAGCGCGATTAAAACGCTCTGATTGAATTTAAACGGACTCGCGGTTGACGCGATAACGGTCTTTGTCTTATCGCCCGTTTTTGCGATATACTTGTCATATACCGACATTGCAACCGCTGTATGCGTATCAATAACATAGCCGTATTTTTCGGCATATTCCTTTATTGCCGCCATGGTTTCCGCGTCGTTTGAGCAGTCCGCCGCAAACAGCGACTGCAGCTTTGCTTTTACGCCGGCGGGAATTTCATATTCCCCGACGGTATTTAGTTTATTCATCAGCTCTGTTATAACCTTGTCGTTTTTGTCCGTAAGGTCATACAAAAATCTCTCGAGATTTGACGAAATAAGAATATCCATTGACGGTGAAATTGTCGTGTGGAATTCTCTGTTTTTATTATAAACACCCGTGTTTATAAATTCGGTCAAAACATTATTCTCGTTTGACGCGCAGATAAACTTTTTCACGGGCAAGCCCATTTTTTTAGCGTAATACGCTGCCAAAATATTGCCGAAATTGCCCGTCGGAACAACGACGTTTATTTCCTCGCCCGCCTTTATTTCATTATTTTTCAATAAATCCGCATAAGCCGAAAAATAATATACAATCTGCGGGACAAGACGTCCCCAGTTGATTGAGTTTGCCGAGGAAAGCTTAAACTGGTTTCTCGCAAGAAGCTCCTTATAGGAGTTATCGGTAAATATCTTCTTAACTCCGTTCTGAGCGTCGTCAAAATTACCTTTTACTGCGGCAACGCTTACGTTATTGCCCTCCTGCGTAACCATCTGAAGCTTTTGGATTTCGCTTACTCCGTTGTCGGGATAGAACACGATAATTCTCGTGCCGTTTACGTCCTTGAAGCCCTCAAGCGCGGCTTTTCCCGTATCGCCCGAGGTCGCGACAAGAATGACTATTTCCTTGTCCTCATTCGTCTTTTTCATTGACGTTGTGAGAAGATGCGGAAGTATCTGCAAAGCCATATCCTTGAACGCGCAGGTCGGACCGTGCCACAATTCAAGAATGTACGCGCTGTCGTTAAGCTTGTAAACGGGCGCGATTGCGTCTGTTTCAAACTTTTCCTTCGTGTACGCGCTCCTGATACAATGATTTAGCTCCTCTTCCGTAAAGTCCGTAAGGAATTTGCTCAGCACAAAATACGCGCGCTCCGTATATGATTTTCCCGCCAAAGACGCGATTTCCTCTATGGTTACTTTCGGGAAGCTTTCGGGAACGAACAAGCCGCCCTCCGCGCTAAGCCCCGTTTTTATAGCCTCTGCCGAGCTTACCGATATGCTTTTATCCCTTGTGCTCTGATACTGCATATTTTAAAAACCTCCAAGTTATACTGATAGCTTCTTGATATATTCGGGCGCAGCGTCCGCGTCAATGCTTACGGAAATAACAAACTGAATATTGAACTTTGCGCTCATTTTTTCAAGTCTGTCAAGAAATTCCTCGAAGCCGTCAAGCTCCGTTGTGCCGACAATTCTGAAAATACCGTCAATGAAGATATTTGTAATATCAAAGTCACGGCTCACGATACCGCATATAAAGCCGAAAAATTCGTTATATGCCTCTATATCAAATTCAGATGTGTCTGCCATTCTGACCTTTGTTTTGATGTCATACATGCTTCTGCTTGTGTTATCGCTGATAAACACAACGTTACCCTTTGCAACAGACGCCGCATTGTTCACGTTTTCAATAAGCGCCTTTGTCTTGCCCGTACCTTTTTTTCCAATAAGAAGTTCAACCATGTTAATCTTCCTCCTTTAAATTATTTTTTTTATTTTTACGGAAATTTCTTCCGTCAGTTGCTAAGTCTTTTTTCCACCGCTTCTTTCTGGTCCTCATAACCGGGTTTTCCCAGAAGCGCGAACATATTCTTCTTATACGCCTCAACGCCGGGCTGGTCGAACGGATTTACTCCCAGCAGATAGCCCGAAATTCCGCACGCCTTTTCAAAGAAATATACAAGCTTGCCGAAATTGTACGCGTCAAGCGCGGGGATTTTAACGGCTAAGTTCGGAACCTGACCGTCCGTATGCGCAAGCGCCGTACCCGCGGCAGCCTTTGAATTTACGTAGTTTATCGTCTTTCCCGCAAGGAAATTCAAACCGTCTATATTATCCGCCGTCGCTTCGATTTTTATATCCTTTTTCGGATTTTCAACAAGAAGCGCGGTTTCAAACAATATTCTCTGACCCTGCTGAATGTACTGTCCCATTGAATGTAAGTCGCTTGAAAAATCAGCGGCTGCGGGGAAAATACCCTTATTGTCCTTGCCCTCGCTCTCGCCGTAAAGCTGCTTCCACCATTCGCCGAAGTAATGGAGCGCAGGCTCGTAATTTACCATCATTTCAACGGTTTTACCCTTTCTTGAAAGACAGTTTCTTACAGCCGCGTACTGATAGCACTGATTTTGTGCCAAATCGGGATTTGAATATTCCTCCATTGCGTCTGCCGCGCCTTTCATCATAGCGTCAATGTCAATTCCCGCAGCGGCAATCGGCAAAAGTCCGACAGCCGTCAAAACCGAATATCTGCCGCCTATGTCGTCAGCAATAACAAAGGTTTCGTAGCCTTCTTCGTCGGCAAGCGATTTAAGCGCTCCGCGCGCCTTGTCGGTAGTCGCGAAAATTCTTTCTCTTGCGCCTTCCTTGCCGTATTTCTTTTCAAGCAAGTCCTTGAAAATTCTGAAAGCGATAGCGGGTTCTGTTGTTGTTCCCGACTTTGAAATTAC
>CAZBXN010000057.1:0-9442 GCA_964496015.1 uncultured Lachnospiraceae bacterium
TTTTGGAGCGTGACCGCTGGATAATCGAGGGTAATTACCATAATATATACTGGCAGGAACGGCTGGAATTAGCTGATACGATAATTTTTATAAACGTAAACCGCTTTACCTGTCTATGGCAGGCATGGAAACGCAGCCGCGTTTATAAGGGCAAAACGCGTCCCGATATGGGCGAGGGCTGTACCGAAAAATTTGATTTGGAATTTGCGAAGTGGGTATTCTTTAAAGGACGCAGAAGAAAGAATATGATGCTTAACGCAGTAAAATACGCAAAGGAACAGAACAAAGCGGTTTACGTATTAAAAAGCAGAAAAGATATAAATAAATTTTTGAAGGGATTGAGTGAATAATGAATTTACCTATGAGCTGGCTTAACGACTACATGGACATAGACGTAGAGCCGAAAGAATATTCCGACAGAATGACTATGTCGGGCTCAAAAGTCGAGGGCTACGAGAATATGGGCGAGAACGTACAGAATGTTGTCGCAGGTAAGGTACTGACCTGCGTCGACCACCCCGACAGCGACCATCTGCACGTATGCACGGTTGACGCGGGAACGGGCGAAATTTTACAGATTGTCTGCGGCGCGCCGAACGTAAAGGCGGGAATTATAGTCCCGACCGCGCTTATCGGCGCGGTACTCCCGGGCGGCAAAATTAAAAAGACAAAAATGCGCGGCGTGGAGTCGTGCGGTATGCTTTGCTCGCATGACGAGCTCGGTATAACCGAGGAAATGCTCGGTTACGAACCCGAATACGGTATTTTAATTTTGCCCGGCAATACGCCGATTGGCAAAGACATCAAGGACATTTTCGGCATGAACGAAACGGTTGTCGAGTTTGAAATAACCTCAAACCGTCCCGACTGTTTCTCGATTATCGGACTTGCCAGAGAGACGGCGGCGACCTTTAACAAGAAATTTACAATTCCCGAGGTTAAATTTTCGGAGAACAGTGAAAATATAAACGATACAATAAGCGTTGACGTACAAGATAAAGACAAATGCAAGCGTTACTGCGCGAGAATGGTTAAGAACGTAAAAATCGCGCCGTCGCCCGCGTGGATGCAGCAAAGGCTTACGGCGTGCGGAGTTCGTCCGATAAACAACATTGTTGATATTACAAATTACGTGCTGCTTGAATATGGTCAGCCCATGCACGCATTTGATTTAAGAGATTTGGCAGACAATAAAATAATCGTTCGCCGCGCGGAAAACGGCGAGATTATAAAGACGCTTGACGAGCAGGACAGAAAGCTCACGAATGACGACCTTGTAATCGCGGACGGCAAAAGAGCCGTTGCAATCGCGGGCGTAATGGGCGGCTTTAACAGCGAGGTTAAGGACGACACGGCGACGGTTGTGTTTGAGAGCGCGACGTTTGACGGCGCATCGGTAAGACTTACCGCGCAGCGCGTAGGTCTCAGAACCGAAGCGTCCTCGCGTTACGAAAAAGGTCTTGACTACAACAATACCGTTCCCGCCGTTGAGCGCGCGTGTCAGCTTGTGGAAAGCTTAGGCTGCGGCGAGGTTGTCGGCGGAATGATTGACGTTATGGGAAACGTAACGGATATGAAACCGCTCGCGTTCAGACCCGATAAAATCAACGCGTTTTTGGGAACGGATATTTCAACAGAGGACATGGTTAAAACCTTTGACGCTCTTGAAATTAAAACCGACCTTGACAAAATGACGGTTACTCCCCCATCGTTCAGACCCGATTTGGAGGGCGAGGCAGATATTGCCGAGGAAGTAGCGAGATTTTACGGCTACGATAAAATCCCCGTAACGCTTCTTTCGGGCGAGGCGACCTGCGGCAAGAAAACGGACAGACAAAAAGCGCAGGATAAAATCACGGACGCGCTCACGGCAATGGGACTGTACGAGATTTACACCTACACTTTTGTAAGCCCGTCAATTTTCGACAAGCTGAATATTCCTGCGGACAGTGATTTAAGAAATACGGTTAAAATTACAAACCCGCTCGGCGAGGACACGTCGATTATGCGTACCACCACAATCGCAAGTATGCTTGATATTCTGTCGAGAAATTATAATTACAGAAACGCGGCGGCGAAACTGTTTGAAATAGGCAAAGTGTTTATTCCGACGGAGGAGGGCAAGCTCCCGAACGAACCGTATAAAATTACGCTCGGTATGTACGGAAACAAGGTTGATTTCTTTGATATAAAGGGCGTAACGGACGAAATGTTTAAAAATCTGAACGTCGAAAATGTAAAATACACTGCCGTTACCGACAATCCGACTTTCCATTCGGGACGCTGCGCGAAAATCAGCGCAGGCGGCAAGACGCTCGGAATAATCGGAGAAATTCACCCCGCGGTAAGCCGTAAATACGGCATTGACACGCCTGTCTATATTGCGGAGCTTGACTTTGAAAACGTATTCTTAAATATAAAGGCAGACCCGAAGTTTAAAGAGCTGCCGAAATTCCCCGCGGTGACGCGCGACATTGCAATGCTTGTCGATAAAACCGTTCCTGTTGCGGATATTGAGGAAATTATAAAGAAAGCGTCGGGCAAAATGCTTGAAACATTAACGCTGTTTGACGTTTACGAGGGCGAGCAGATACCCGAGGGCAAAAAGAGCGTTGCATATTCCGCTGTTTACAGAGCAAGTGACAGAAGCCTTACGGGCGAGGAAGTGCAAAAGGTATTTGACAAGGTTGTAAGAAATCTTGAACATAATCTCGGCGCGCAGTTGAGATAAATTCATTGTAAAAAGAGGTTAGCATTTATGATAAATCGTGAAAATATACGAAACATTGCCATAATCGCGCACGTTGACCACGGCAAGACGACGCTTGTTGACGCAATGCTTGCGCAGAGCGGAACTTTCCGCGAGAACGAGCAGGTTGACGAGAGAGTTATGGACTCCAACGATTTGGAGCGTGAGCGCGGAATTACGATTTTGGCAAAGAACACATCATTGTATTATAAGGGCGTTAAAATAAATATTATTGACACCCCGGGACACGCGGATTTCGGCGGCGAGGTCGAGCGCGGACTTGAAATGGTTGACGGCGTTTTGCTGCTTGTCGACGCTTTCGAGGGCTGTATGCCGCAGACGCGTTTTGTTCTGTCAAAGGCTCTCGCGCTTAATTTAAAGCCCGTTATAGTTATCAACAAGGTTGACCGTCCGAACGCGCGTCCCTATGAGGTCGTTGATGAAATTCTCGAACTGTTCATTGACTTGGGCGCAACCGACGAACAGCTTGACACGCCGATAATTTACGCGTCGGGACGCGACGGCTGGGCGACGGCGGAATACAATCCCGAAAAACCGAACTCGGATTTGACGGAGCTTTTTGAGCTTATTCTGAACTCAATCCCCTGCCCCGACTGCGAAGACGACGCGCCGTTCCAGATGCTTGTTTCAAATATCGACTATGACGAATACACGGGCAGAATTGCGGTCGGAAAGATTGAGCGCGGCAAAATCACAACAAATATGCCGCTTGCAATCTGTCACCCCGACGGCAAGGTTACACACGGCAAAGCCACGAAGCTATACACCTTCGAGGGGCTGAAAAAAACACCTACAGACGAAGTCGGCGCGGGCGACGTTGTCGCAATCTCGGGAATATCCGACATCAATATCGGCGAAACGATTTGCGACACGAATAATCCCGACCCGCTGCCGTTTGTTAAGATTGACGACCCCGTTCTTTCAATGACGTTCAGCGTCAACGACAGTCCGTTCGCAGGACAGGACGGAAAATTCGTAACATCAAGACATCTTAGAGACAGGTTGTTCAGAGAGCTGGACTCAAATGTAAGCCTGAGAGTTGAGGAAACAGACACAACGGAAGCTTTTGTTGTGTCGGGACGAGGCGAGCTTCATTTATCGGTTTTAATTGAAAATATGCGCCGCGAGGGCTATGAGTTTCAGGTGTCAAATCCCGTTGTAATTTATAAAGAGATTGACGGTGTAAAATGCGAGCCGATTGAGCGTCTTACGGTAGATGTTCCCGACGAATACACGGGCGTTGTCATGGACAGTGTAATAAACCGTAAGGGTGAAATGACGAATATGTCCCCGACGGCGCAGAATTACACAAGGCTTGAATTTTTAATTCCGTCGCGCGGTCTTATCGGCTACAGAAGCGAGCTTATGACAGCCACAAAGGGCACGGGAATAATCAACAGTATTCTCGAAAAATACGAGCCGTATAAGGGCGATTTGCCCGGCAGAACGCGCGGTTCGCTTATCGCATGGGAGGACGGCGAAACGATTACCTACGGACTTTATAACGCGCAGGAGCGCGGAACGCTGTTTGTCGGCGCAGGCGTTAAGGTATACGAGGGAATGATTGTCGGCGAGAACGCAAGAGCCGAGGACATTGCGGTAAACGTCTGCAAGAAAAAGCACGCGACGAATACGCGCGCGTCGGGTTCCGATGAAGCGTTAAGGCTTGTTCCGCCAAAGCAGATGAGCCTTGAGCAATGCCTTGATTTTATCGCCGACGACGAGCTTCTGGAGGTAACTCCTAATAACATGCGAATGAGAAAAAGAATATTAAAGACAGATTTAAGAGCAAAAGCGCAGGCGAGAAAATAAAACTTTGAAAGGGAAAAATATGTCAGACTGGAAATTACACACGCCCAACGGCGTAAGCGATATACTGCCCGACGAATGCAGTATAAAAAAAGAAATTGAAAGCACGATTTGGTCGGTTTTCACCTCGATAGGCTATAAAGAGGTTGAAACGCCGTCGTTTGAGTATTACGACTGCTATATAGGCGAGAGCGGACAGATTTCACAGGAAACCATGTTCAAGTTTTTTGACGAACAGGGACGTATTCTTACGCTTCGTCCCGACTTTACAACATCTATCGCGCGTATGGCGGCGACAAAAGCGGCTGATAAGCAAATGCCGCTAAGGTATATGTACACGGGCAATGTTTTCCGCGCCGAGCAGACGCAGGGCGCAAGACGGCGCGAATTTACGCAGAGCGGAATTGAACTTATAGGCTCATATTCGCCGTCCGCGGACGCGGAGGTAATTTCGGCGGCGATTGAGGCGATTATGGCAGTCGGAATAGAGGACTTCTCAATGGAAATAGGACAGGTTGCGTTTTTTAACGGACTGGTTGAACAGGCAGGACTTGACGAGGCTTTAACGGAAAAGCTTCGCGAGAGGATTGACTCCAAAGACTCCGTGGGAATTAAAACAATTGTAGGCAAACTTGATATTGACGAGGATATTAAAAATCTGATGATTGAGCTGCCGTATTTGTTCGGCGGCGCGGAGGTTTTGGAAAAGGCGAATGTAAAAAGTCTTAATGAAACGTCAAGGCTCGCGCTTGAAAATTTAAAGCGTATTTATGAGCTTTTATGCCTGTACGGCTTTGAAAAATATATCTCCATAGACCTCGGTATGCTTCAAAGCATTGATTATTATACGGGCTCAATTTTCAAATGCTACACGAGCGGTATCGGCTTCCCGATTTGCGCGGGCGGCAGATATGATAACCTTATGGGCAAATTCGGTGCGCCGAAGGGCGCGGTAGGCGTTGCGATAGGCATTAACCGCATTATGTCGGCGTTGAAATCAGAACCCGATACAGGCGTGTCGGCGTCGCTTGTTTTCGCCGAAAAGAATGCCGAGGGGCTGGGCTATGATTTGGCGTATAATCTGCGAGTAAACGGCTGTCTTGTCGAAATGTATATCGGTGACGGCGATTATAAGGACGCGGAACAGTACGCGTTAAATTCAGACATATCGGCAATGCTGCGCGTATTCCCGAACGGAAAGCTGCAAATCAAGGATTTTGCGAAGCAGGAGATAACCGAAACCACCGCGAATAAGTTTTTAGGCTATTACAACGACGATTTTGACGACGACTGCGGCTGCGGTCACGAGCATCACCATCACCATGACTGTGATTGCGGTCACGAGCATTGAGAAAGGAAAAATACGATGAAATATTTAACGGTCGCTTTGGCGAAAGGACGCCTTGCCGAGCTTGCAATGGATATATTCACGCAAATCGGTATGGACTGCGCCGAAATGAAAGAAAAAACGCGTAAGCTGATTTTTACGGACGAAACCAACAAGATGAAATTTATACTTGTAAAAGCGTCAGATGTTCCGACGTACGTCGAATACGGCGCGGCGGACATTGGAATTGTCGGCAAGGACACGCTTCTTGAAGAAAGCCGCAACCTGTACGAAATGGTTGATTTGGGCTTTGGAAAATGCAAAATGGCAGTCTGCGGGCCTGTTGAATTAAAGGGTAAGCTGGATACGATTACCGATTTACGCGTTGCGTCAAAATATCCGCATATAGCGCTGAAATATTTTCAGGACGACAAGGGTCAGACGATTGACATTATTAAATTAAACGGCTCTGTCGAGCTTGCGCCGCTTGTCGGACTTTCGGACGTTATTGTCGATATAGTCGAAACAGGAAAAACCTTAAAGGAAAACGGTCTTGACGTTTTGGAGGACGTTTGTCCTCTGAGCGCGCGGTTTGTCGTAAACAAGGTTAGCATGAAAATGGAAAAAGACCGAATTATGAACATAGTAGAAAAATTTACCGAATTAACGGAGGAAAAAGCATGAAAATTTATCCCGCAATAGATATTAAGGACGGAAATTGCGTGCGTCTATTACAGGGACGTTTTTCCGATGTTACCGTTTACGGCGACAATCCTGCCGAAATGGCGAAAAAATGGGAAAGCGAGGGCGGCGAATTTATTCATGTCGTTGACCTTGACGGCGCATTAAAAGGGCATGGAGTAAACGCGGACGCGATAAAGGAAATTTGCAAAAGCGTAAGCGTTCCCGTGCAGACGGGCGGCGGAATACGCACAATGGAGGATATAGAGGCAAAGCTTGACTGCGGTATCGCGCGCGTTATTATTGGCACGAAAGCGGTTTCCGACAGCGAATTTGTCAAAAGAGCCGTTGACAAATACGGCGATAAAATCGTAATCGGAATTGACGCCAAAGACGGCATGGTTGCAATAGAGGGCTGGGAAAAAACAAGTGAATTTACGGCTGTCGAATTTGCGAAAAAAATGGTTAATATCGGAGTTAAAACAATAGTTTACACTGATATTGCAACGGATGGAACGCTTAAAGGTCCAAATATTGCGGCAATGTCGGAAATGGTAAAGACGGTTGACGCCGACATTATAGCTTCGGGCGGAATAGGCAGCATTGAACACATAAAATCGCTTATCCCGACAGACGTTGAGGGCGTAATTGTAGGACGCGCTTTATATACGGGCAATGTGGATTTAAGAGACGCTATATCGGCGGCGAGGTGACGTGTCATGAGAATGAGAAAAAAGAAAAATCTCGGCGCGAGAATGGACAGGTGCGACGCGCTTAATGTTAAAAATCCGTCGGAGCAAAAGGGAAAATGGAAAACGCTTTTCAAAAATGACAATCCTATTCACATAGAAATCGGCTGCGGTAAAGGCAGCTTTATTGTCGGTATGGCGAAAAAATATCCCGACATAAATTTTATTGCGATTGAAAAAGTTCCCGACGTGCTCGTCATGGCAATGGAAAAGGCGGTAAATGAGGACGTGAAAAATGTGCTTTTCATGGACATGGACGCGGAAAAAATCGAGGAGGTTTTTGAAAAAGGCGAAATCTCACGAATTTATCTGAACTTTTCAGACCCGTGGAAAAAGAAAAAGCAGGCGAAACGCCGCCTGACACATAAGCGTTTTCTCGACCGATACAAAAACGTACTTTGCGAGGGCGATTATATATGCTTTAAAACCGATAACCGCGCTTTGTTTGAGTTTTCGCTTAATTCGTTCGCCGAGGAAAATTATAAGCTTGAAAATATCACGTTCGATTTGCATAATTCCGACTTTAAGGACAATGTAATGACCGAATACGAAACCCGCTTTTCGGCTATGGGTATGCCGATTTACAGACTTGAAGCCGTGTATCTGGGCTGGACGGATAGCAGGGAAAAATAAAAACGGCATTCGCCGTTTTTTTATTTACTGAAACACGTCATTTTCAGGCGCGTTGTTCACTTTCATATAAACCGACAGGGAATTGTCGGCAGTATTGCAGATTGCGAGAAAGACCTCGTTTTCGCTGTTTACATTCTGCTTTTTAAGCTCATGACGCAGCCACTCAATGTCGTTTCCCGTGCGGCGCAGATTTTCAAACATAACATTGCCGTCAAGAATTACGTTGACGGCGATTTTTTCGTTATTTACCGCTAAATTCAAATCCTTTGTATTTACGGGTCTTGCCGAGGGCTTCGGCAAAATCGAGATTTTGCCGTTCTGCTCCAAAATCGCGGTGTCAATATCGTCGAGATTAAAATACCCGCTCACGCGGCACTGCGTCAGAAATTCCGTTATATCCAGCTTTGCGGTTGAAAAATTCCGCTGATAAATTTTCCCGTTCTCCATAAGTATAATCGACTTACCCGAAAAAAACCGCCGCAGCCCGACTTTTTTCTCGGTAATTCGCGCGATTGTGTACATGACGAGCGTATAAACCGCCATAGCTACGATTGGCTGCCAAAAATCATTTTCGATATTCGTTGCCATTTCCGCGGCAATCGAGCCTATTGTTATGCCGTTTATATAGTCGAACATATTTAATTCCGACATCTGCTTATTGCCGAGAACCTTTGTCGAAATAAACATCACAACAAGCGAGCCGAGCGATAAAATACAAATTTTTAAAATATCCATTTCCTCACACCTTTTTTGGTTAGTATGTGAGAAAATTTGCTTTTTATTCCGCGAATTTAACGCCCTGATACGTGTCCTTTCTGAGCATAAGCTTGTCGATTTCATTAAGCACCACAAATTTTTTTAAGCTCCATTTCGGGCCTATCAGCGTATCGCGTCCGCCGTCGCCCGTTAGCCGCTGGATAACAGTATCCTCGGGAAATTCCTCAAGCTGGCTTACAATAATATCGACGTATTCCTCGAGCGTCAGCAGACGGAATTCGCCGTTTTCATACTGTTCTGCCATTTTTGTGTTTTTTAAAATATGCAGCAAATGCAGTTTTACGCAATGCGGCTTTAATTTTGCGACTTCGCGCGCGCTCTCAATCATCATTTCCTTTGTTTCAAACGGAAGTCCGTCTATGAGATGCACGCATATGTTTATGCTCCGCTCTTTGAGCTTGTTATAACCCTCTAAAAATTCCGCGTAGGTATGACAGCGGTTTATCCTGTCGCCCGTTTCATCAAATATCGTCTGAAGCCCGAGTTCGACAATTAAATACGTCCGTTTGCTTAACTCCTCAAGGTAATCAAGCACATCGTCGGGCAAACAATCGGCGCGGGTTGCTATACTCATTCCGACCACGTTTTCCTGCGACAGAACAGGTTCAAACCGTTCTCTTAATACCGATACGGGCGCATATGTGTTCGTATGCGCCTGAAAATACGGAATATATTTTGCGTCATGCCACTTTTCGT
>CAZBXN010000058.1:0-9390 GCA_964496015.1 uncultured Lachnospiraceae bacterium
GGCGACAAGGATAAGCGTCCGTACATGGTAAACACAAACTGGGGCAATGTGGTTGAAAACAACCACTTCGGCACACATGAATTTTTTGAACTCTGCGAACAGCTCGGTACAGAGCCGTATATATGCGGCAATGTCGGCAGCGGCTCGGTACAGGAAATGCGCGACTGGGTGGAATACATGACCTTTGACGGCGACAGCCCGCTTGCAAACGAACGCCGTAAAAACGGACGCGAAAAGCCGTGGAAGCTGAAATACTTCGGAATAGGAAACGAAAACTGGGGCTGCGGCGGAAACATGCGCCCCGAATATTACTCGGATTTATACAAGCGTTACTCGACCTTTATCCGCAATTACGGCGACGAACCGATTTATAAGATTGCGGGCGGCCCGAATAACAGCGACACAAACTGGACGGAAGTCCTCATGAAAAACATAGGAAACGCAATGAACGGAATATCCCTCCACAACTACAGCTACGAAAACAACTGGGACAACAAAGGCTGTTCCTTCGACTTTGACGCCGGCGGCTGGTATTCCAATATGGCAAGCGCGCTGAAAATCGAAAAGAACATAAAATCGCATTTAGCCGTTATGGAGCAGTACGACCCCGAGCATAATATATCGCTCATAGTTGACGAATGGGGCAACTGGTTTGATGTTCTTCCGGGCACAAACCCCGGTTTTCTGTATCAGCAAAACACTTTGCGCGACGCGGTAAGCGGTATGCTTATCCTGCACATATTCCACAAATACTGCGACAGAATATATATGGCAAATATCGCGCAGATGGTAAACGTATTGCAGTCAATGGTACTTACCAAGGGCGATAAAATGATTTTAACGCCGACATATCATCTGTTCAGAATGATGAAGGGTCATCAGGACGGCGACAGGCTGGATATTCATTACGACAGCAAGGAATACGAAATTGACGGGCACAAGCTTCCGAAAATCAGCATGTCCGCCACGTCAAAGAACGGGAAAATCACCGTTTCTGTCTGCAACACAAGCGTTACGGACAGCGAGGACATTACTCTCGACGTTCGCGACACAGATATTTTTTCGGCAAGCGGCGAAATTTTGACGGGCGAAATAACCGCGCACAACACCTTTGACGCTCCCGATACAATCAAGCCCGAAAAGCTTGATGTTTCGGTATCCTGCGGAACAGCGTCGTTTATTCTTCCCGCAAAAAGTATCGCGGTAATCACGCTTTCATAATGAAGTGCAAACGCTGCGGTCTTAAAACCGTATTGAATGAGGAAGAAATCGAAAACGCCGTAAATCAGGTAAAGGCAATGAAAGGCATAAAGCTTGCCAAAGACGCGGTTTATAAAAACAGGCTTGACGTCTGCAAGACTTGTCAAAAGCTCGAATACGGCTCTACGTGTATGTCCTGCGGCTGTCTGGTCGGGGTAAGGGCTTTGACGGCAGACGGTAAGTGCCCGCTAAGGAAATGGGAGATGTAAAATGATAAAAAGAACCGATATACAGATACGCGACCCGTTTATACTTGCGCATGACAATGCGTATTATCTCTACGGCACGACGGATAAAAACTGCTGGAGCGGCAAAGCGACAGGGTTTGACTGCTATAAAAGCGCGGATTTGGAAAACTGGGAGGGTCCGTTTGAGGTTTTCAAAAGAACGGACGATTTCTGGGCTGACAGGCATTTCTGGGCGCCCGAGGTTTACCATTATAACGGAAAATTCTATATGTTCGCGTCATTTAAAGCGGAAGGAACGCCCCGCGGAACGCAAATTCTCGTGTGCGATACTCCGAACGGCAGCTTTAAAATTCACAGCAAAGCCCCCGTCACGCCTCCCGATTGGGAATGTCTTGACGGCACGCTTTACATAGACCAAGAAAACAAGCCGTGGATGATTTTCTGTCACGAATGGACGCAGGTCACTGACGGAAAAATATGCGCCGTGCGTTTAAAAGACGATTTAACCGAATCCGAGGGCGAACCGCTGACGCTGTTTTCAGCCTCCGAAGCGCCGTGGACGGTAGGCGTGAAAAACAAGGTAAACGGCATGGACGCGACGGTATATATTACGGATGGGCCGTACCCCTACAGAACAAAGGACGGCAAGCTCCTGCTTTTATGGTCGTCTGCGGGCAAAGAGGGCTACGCGATAGGAATTGCGAAAAACGACGGCAATATAGCGGGAAAATGGGTACATCAGTCAGAGCCGCTGTTTGCAAAGGACGGCGGTCACGGAATGATTTTTACTGATTTTAACGGAAAAGCCTTTGTTACGCTCCATTCCCCGAACCGAACGCCTAACGAACGTCCTTGCTTTTTTCCGATTGAAGAAAAGAACGGAACGATAATTTTAAAATGATAATATTCAAAAGAAAATATCCGTGTATTTTCTGCGGCGGAAGATACACGGATTTATATTGCAGAAAAAATCATATAGGAATATGCCGCACATGCCTCACGGATTTAAAAACAACGCCGCAGCCGTGCGCATTTCAGGGCTCGCGCGGTATTGATTACGTCGTGTCGCCGCTTTATTATACGGGCAAAGTCCGCGACGCGGTTTTGGATTTAAAATTCAATAATTTCCATGCTTACGGCGAATTACTGTCACGGCTTATGTGCGATTTGCTCAGCGGTATGCCGCATTTGTCGGAATTTGACCTTGTTGTTCCCGTGCCGCTTTCAAAAAAGCGGTTTATTGAGCGCGGATATAATCAGGCTGCGCTTATCGCGAAGCCGTTTGCGGAATTTTTCGGCGTGGACTACAGCGAAAACACGCTTTACAAAATCCGCGAAACAAAGCGTCAGAGCCGGCTGAACAACAAAGAAAGGCTTACAAATGTGCAGGGCGCGTTTGAGGCAAGAGCGGACTTGACGGACAAGCGTATTTTGCTCGTTGACGATATTTTCACGACAGGCAGCACAATGTCCGCCTGCGCGGACGCGCTGAAACAAAAGGGCGCGGCAAATATTGCAGGCGTGTCGCTTGCAATCCGCGAGGAAAAGCGAAATATTTTTAATATTTTAAACGGGATGGTTTAAACAATAATTCCTAATCGAATGTATGAAATTTGATTATGAGGTTAAAAATAGGTATATGTAAACATAGTTTCCAAGAGGAGGACAGTGTAATTATTATGAAAAAAATACCTATTTTTATTTTGAGCGTAGTGGTAAGTCTTGTTTTCTTTGAAAACACCGTCTGCGCAATTTCGCGGTACGGCTCGACAGGCACCGAGGTTACGAATATACAGACGCGGCTTAAAGCGTGGGGCTACTACAAAGGCGCGGTTGACGGAATTTACGGTTCGGGCACAACAAACGCCGTAAAAAGCTTTCAGAGCAAAAACGGACTGACCGCAGACGGTATCGCGGGACCCGCAACGCTTACAAAAATCGGTCTGCCTGCGGGCAGCTCAACCTCGTCGTCAAATGACGTGACGCTGCTCGCGATGACCATAAACGGCGAGGCGAGAGGCGAACCTTACGAAGGACAGGTCGCTGTCGGCGCGGTTATTTTAAACCGCGTGCGTCATTCGTCCTTCCCCAACTCAATCGCGGGCGTAATCTATCAGCCGGGCGCTTTCACCGCCGTTGACGACGGACAGATTGACCAGCCGATTTATCAATCGTGCTTTAACGCCGCGCGGGACGCCTTAAACGGCTGGGACCCGACAGGCGGCGCGATTTATTACTACAACCCCGTAACCGCGACAAATCAATGGATACGGTCGCGTCCGATTATTAAGACAATAGGCAAACACGTATTTTGCAAATAACACGAAAAAAGCGTTCGGGATAAAATCCCGAACGCTTTTTTATTCTTCAGTTTCGGCGGGTTCTTCTTCGGAAGCGGTTTCAGCTTCTTCTTCATTTTTAACCCTGTTGAAAATCTCCATAAATTCATCGCCCGTTATTGTTTCCTTGTCGATAAGAAATTCGGATATTTCATGCAGAGCCTTTAAATTGTCCTTTAACAGATTAACCGCCTTATCGTGGCAGGCTTTGAGCACCGATACAATTTCCTTGTCAATATCCGTCTTTGTTTCCTCGGAGCAGTTTGAAACGCTCCTGCCGTCAAGGTATTTGTTCTGTATGCTTTCAAGTCCCGCCATGCCGAATTTATCCGACATGCCGTACTGCGTAATCATATTTCTTGCAAGCTGCGTCGCGCGCTCAATATCGTTTGACGCTCCCGTGGTCTTGACGTTAAATATAAGCTCCTCCGCCGCGCGTCCCGCTAAGAACACAGTAATCTGGTCGAGGATTTCGTCCTTGGACATCAGATATTTTTCCTCGTCCTCGGGCATCTGCATTGTATAGCCCAGCGCGCCCATGGTACGCGGCACAATCGTGATTTTATGCACGGGCTGAGTATGCTTCTGGAGAGCCGTGGCAAGCGCGTGACCGACTTCGTGGAACGCGACAATCCGCTTTTCGCTTTCGGACAATATTCTGTCCTTCTTTTCCTTGCCCGCGATAA
Source organism: uncultured Lachnospiraceae bacterium (assembly GCA_964496015.1). Lineage (GTDB taxonomy): Bacteria > Bacillota > Clostridia > UBA1381 > UBA1381 > JALEPO01. The sequence goes on from CAZBXN010000058.1 coordinate 4,474, forward strand.
TTACCTCTACCGCCTCCATCAAGTCCTCCTGCAAAACGGACTGTCTGCCCATTCTGACCGCTCTCAAAGCCGCCTCGTTTACCATATTCGCCAAATCCGCGCCGACCGCGCCGCTCGTGGCAAGAGCCATAGCGTGCAAATCAACGGACGGGTCAATTTTTACGTTCTTGATATGAACCTTTAATATGTCCTCCCTGCCCTTTAAATCGGGCTTTTCGACAATTATGCGTCTGTCGAAGCGTCCGGGACGCAGAAGCGCTTTATCAAGCACCTCGGGACGGTTTGTAGCAGCCAGAATTACAAGACCCTTTGACGAGTCGAAGCCGTCCATTTCTGCCAATAACTGATTTAGCGTCTGCTCGCGCTCGTCGTTGGAATTTATCTGATTATCGCGTGATTTACCTATCGCGTCAATCTCGTCTATAAATATAATACACGGAGCCTTCGCCGCCGCCTGTTTAAACAAATCCCTTACTCTCGACGCTCCGACGCCGACGAACATCTCGACAAATTCAGAGCCCGAAAGCGAGAAGAACGGCACGTTTGCTTCTCCCGCAACAGCCTTTGCAAGCAGCGTTTTGCCCGTTCCCGGGGGACCTACCAGAAGCGCGCCCTTGGGCTGCTTCGCGCCTATCGCGGTATATTTTGCGGGGTGATGCAGGAAATCGACAATTTCGTCAAGCGACTCCTTCGCCTCCTCCTGTCCCGCGACGTCGGCAAACGTAACTCCCGTCTTATTTTCCATATTGTACATCTTGGCGTTCGACTGACCTATGCCCATTATTCCGCCACCGCCGCCCATTTTCTTGGAAAGCGACCGCGTGAAGAATATCATCAGCCCGAAAATTATCAGCACGGGAAGAATATTCCAGAGGAAAAATTCCAGCATGCCGTTTGAATTGTCAAGCGACCTTGCATAAGTAACGTCCTTTTCGTCAAGAAGCGCGAGCAGTCTGTCGTCAGCTATATATCCCGTATAATAGACTTTGCGCAGGTCTTTTTTTGCCCTGTCTATAACTTCCGTATTATCCGATTTATCGCCGAAAAGACGCATTGAGAGATTACCCGCGAGCCTTCCCGCATCCTCGATATTCTTAACCTCGGGCGAGTTTTCGTCAACCTTTTCGTATATAATCAGCCTGTCTGTTTTTATAGTCACTTCATCGACCTTGTTATCGTCAAGCATGTTCATAAACTCATTGTAAGTTATTTCTTTCTGCGAATTTCTTGAACCCATAAAGGAAACCAGTAAATTCAGCGCTACCGTTACCGCTATAGACACCACAAGAAGCGTTATCAGCGGGCTTTTGAACGGTGATTTTTTATTATCCATTCATTTATTCTCCTTTCAGCGCGTTTTACACAGTTATACATTACCCATTGTAACATGTTATTTATACAATTTCAACTTTATAATGAATTTTTTTACAATTTTTTCTCAATATTCATAAAAATGAAATGATTTATCAATTGACTTATTTACCGGAACGTGATAGAATATTTGTATAAACGCTATTTATATAGTAAAAAACGGAGGTTTTATAAATGAAAAAACACATTTCACTGGCAGTTTTGGTCATGACGCTTATAACAGCGATTTTTTCGCTTAACGTCAGCGCCGCCGAAACAACATTCACGGATATTGAGGGAAATCAATACCGTGACGCGATAATAGCTCTGTCAAAGCTCGGAGTTATTAACGGATACGACGAAGGTAACGGAACAAATACCTTTAAGCCCGACGCGACAATAACAAGAGCGGAATTTACAAAAATGATTGTGTCGCTTATGGGCTTTGAGGACAGAGCATATTACAGCGACGCTCCTTTCGGCGATACCGACACGTGGGCGAAGAATTACATAAACACGGCTTATTCCCTGTCAATTATCGACGGTATGGGCGACGGCACTTTCGCCCCCGACGAGTCTGTTACATATATGCAGGCGCAGAAAATGATGGTCTGCGCTCTTGGCTATATTCAGGAAGCAACCGACAGAGGCGGCTGGCCCAACGGTTTCTCGCAGATGGCTGTTTCCCTTAATCTTACAGAGGACATCTCGGGTGTCGGCATAAATTCACCCGCTCCCCGAGGCGCTATAGCAAAGCTTATGCACAACGCGCTTGAAGTTGAAATGCTTGAACTCAGAAACGGCTCATGGGAGAAAACCGACAAGACGCTTCTGAACGACTATTTAAAGGTTGTAAAATTAAAGGGTACTCTCGTAGGCGCGGGCGACCTTGTTTTGGCTGAGTGCAAAACAAAGCTTAACAGCAAGCAGATGTCGGTTATACCTACCGCAACAACCAAAAACGACGAAACTATTATTGACTTTTCAAGCTTTACGCCGAATGTAACGGATATAAGCAAATACCTCGGAAACATTATTACGGTATATTATCAGGACGACGAGCTGAGCGGAGAAAAAACTCTTATAGCTCTTGACGGCGAAACAACAAGGAATTCGGAAATTGAGCTTAATCATAACGACATTGTAAGATTCTCGTCGTCATCGCTTGTATACGAGGATAAAACAGGCAAACAGAAAACAGTGAAAATTAACACAAGCAAAGCCTCCGTCAGATATAACGGTCAGCCTCTTACGGACAGCACCGTAGATGTCAACGGCAAGACCTGCACTATTGACGAGGCTCTTGAGGAATGGCTCTCACCCGAAAGCGAAAACTTCATTTACGGCGACATAAAGCTTACCGACAGCGGCTCGGACGGAACCGTAAATCTTGTTCAGATTTACAATTATGATACTATGGTAGCTTATCAGGCGCCGAAAACGACGGATTACAAGATTACGGATAAGCTGATTACAGGCAGAAGCTGTATCTTAGACCCCGACGCCGCGGGCTACTCCTTCACGATAACAAAGGACGGCAAGCAGATTGAAACAACATCAATCGCGACAGGCGACGTTGTGCTTATCGCAAAGAGCCTTGACGACTCTCTGTATACTGTAAAGGTTACTTCAAAGCCCGTAAAAGGCTCGGTTTCCACGATTGAAAATGATTATATAACCGTAAACGGCGAAAAACATCAGGTAGGAAAAATGTGCGCTGATTATATCAGCAAAAATCAGGCGGGCAAGGTTATAAAGCTCGGCGTAACAGGCACTTTCTATACGGACGATTACGGCACGATTGTTTATGCAACTCTTGATACTTCAACGGAAAATCTTCCGTATGCGTATATAACAAACGCGTCCCTCGAGGACTCCGAGGACTCGGCGTATGTTACCGTTTATACTGACGGAACAACGGCAAAAACATATAAAATGAAAGACAAAATCAAGCTGAACGGCAGCAGCGTCAGCTATAAATCCGCGATTGAGCGTTTGGCAGAAACGGCAGCCTTCAGCAACGCCGACGCTGACGAGGACAACGCAAAAGCCATTTACGGCTCGGCAAAGCCACAAATAACAAGGTGCTCACAGCCTGCACGAGTAAGCATATCAAACAATGTCATAACGTCTATCGTAACGCTTGACGACTCAAAATCGGGTGAAACAAACGAGAGCACAAACTCGGTTGTAAAATATTCCGACCTCAGTCAGTATACGTTTACTCCGTCAAGCAGCAGCGCGTCAACAACAAAGCGCGGCAGCTTTAAGGCGGACAATTCGGCAACGAGCAGTTCCGTGTTCTCAACAGACGACAGCACAAAAATAATATTTGTACCGCGCGACAGAACAGACAAGAGCGCGTATGCCACAAAGGGCTTTGAGGCAAATACACGCTACTATGTTGAGGCTTATGATGTGAAATCGTCAAAGGTTGCGGGACTTGTGCTTGTATATTCAAGCAAGGACAGCACTCTTACAGAGGTTTCGAGAAATACCAACTTCGGTATTATCGCTTCCGAGCCCGAGCAGGCATATAACTCCGAGGACGATGAAACAACAGATGAAATAAGCGTTTATTTCGGACCGAACAACAACTCGCCCACTACCGTTAAAAAGTGGCTGGCGACAAGCGATACAAAATATTCGGATGCGGAAGTCGGCGACGTCGTACAGTTCGCGTATAACAGCAAGAACCAAGTCGCAAGCAGAATAGACAACATCCGCGTTAAGGATATTAAAGCCGTTCTTGACGGCGGCAAAAATAACGGCAAACTTTATGACTGGACAGAGGAACAGGAGCCTGACGAAACAAACAACTATCAGTCGTATAAGTTCGATTACCGCTTTAAGGAGCGCGACGGCGCAGGTCAGCCGAAATGGGACGATGCGGCAAACCAGTACAAAGACGAAATCTATACAAATACCGCAAAATACATTCAGTCAAGAGCTTGTATGTATAACGTAACTCAGGTATTTGAGGACGATAACAGAATTTATGTGACAAAGAACGGTTTCAATGATGACGACAGCTATGATGAAGAGGATTTTGAAGAAATAGAAATCACCTCGTCAACGAAATTCCTCCGCATGGACTTTGACAAAAAAGAAGTTAGCCAGTATGCGCTGGATACAACCGAACCGCTTTCCATCATGGATTTAAAAGCGGCGCAGTATTACGGCAAGGAGTGCTCAAAAATACTCATCTGCTCACAAAAGGGCAGCGCAAAGCTGATTGTTGTTTATGAATAATTTCTGAGTATATCCAAAAAACCGAACCTTTCAAAAAGGTTCGGTTTTTTTACTGCTGCGTTTGCAGCACATTTGGTGACTCGTGAGGGAATCGAACCCTCGTTGCCGGCGTGAGAGGCCGGAGTCTTAACCGCTTGACCAACGAGCCGTCAGCTTTAATATAATACCATATGTCGGCGGATTTGTCAAGCAAAATATTCATTTATTTAATTCTTTTTATAAAAAAACCGCCAATAGGGCGACACTGTTAAGACAGTAACCAATGATTTTTTGAATAACAGCATAGTTTAGGCTATGCTGTTATTCATTTTACTT
>CAZBXN010000059.1:0-9368 GCA_964496015.1 uncultured Lachnospiraceae bacterium
AACGGTCTTGACGAGCCGTACAGCAAATATTATCCTGCGGAGGATTTTGAAAAGTACGTGTCAAATGTAGAGGACAGCTACGTCGGCATAGGCGTTGTCATAACAACTGACGAAAACGGAAATATTGTTGTTCTCGCGCCGTTTGAGGGAAGCAGCGCGTATGAGGCGGACGTAAGACCCGGCGATATTATTTCCATGGTTGACGGCGTGGAATACGACGATATGAACGAGGCGGTAAAGCAGATTAAGGGCGGAAAAGAGGGTACGACGGTCAGCATTACCTTTATCCGCGACGGCGAAGTGATTGAAAAGACGATAGAACGCCGTCAGGTGTCCTCGGACTCCGTAAAATCGGAAATGCTTGACAATAAAACCGGCTATGTGCGCATTTCCTCGTTTAATACAAACGGCGAGGACAGCGACGAGGACACATATACCGAATTTAAAGAGGAAATTGAAAAGCTCCAAAACGACGGCATGGAGAAGATGATTATTGACTTGCGCGACAATCCGGGCGGCGTGCTGCCCGTTGCGTGCAATATTGCCGACATGCTTCTGCCCGAGGGCGTTATTACCTATATGGAATACAAGGACGGAACGAGAGAGGATTATAATTCGGACGCGAACGAACTGAATATCCCGATTGCGGTGCTGATAAACGAAAACAGCGCGTCGGCGTCCGAGGTTCTGACGGGCGCGTTAAAGGACTATAACAAGGCGACGGTTATCGGTCAGAAAAGCTACGGAAAGGGAATAGTGCAGACCGTTTTCCCGTTCCTCGACGGCTCGGGAATATCGCTTACGGTTGCGAAGTATTATTCGCCCAACGGCGTATGTATTCACGACATCGGTATTGAACCCGATATAAAAGTGGAAATGCCCGAAGAATACAAGGGTATGTACGCGTCGTCCGTGGAGCACGGCAAAGACCCGCAGCTTCAAAAGGCGATTGAAGTTTTAAATAAATAAAAAAACAGGGCGCTTTAAGTGAAAGCGCCCTGTTTTTTTATGATAATTCGCATATTTTGCTTTCTATCTCCAGTGATTTTTTTACAATATCGGGGTTTGACATGTCATAATCGTATTTTACAATCAATTCATCAAGCTCTTTCCTGTATTCTTCGACGGATTTCATAGTTTATCCCCTCCTTATGATAAAATTCTACAACAAATACCATTTAATGTCAATACATTATCATAAATCGGTTCAACAATCGTATGCCATAAAGCCGTATATTTCGACAGTATATCCTACATTTCCTTATTATCCGCCTGCTTTCGGGCTTTTACGGCAAGAAACGCGAAGAATATCGCTGACGCAAGCATTGCCAGAACGGCTACAGCCTGTGAAATTCCGAGTGTGTCCGGAATTAAATACAGGATATATTCCGTATCCCTCATTCCCTCGAGGAACAGTCTGCCCAGCGAATACCAGAAAATATAGAAACAGAACACCTGACCCTCCGCGTGCTTTTTGTTTCTGAATATCAGAAGCAGTATAAGTCCCGCGATATTCCATAGTGATTCGTATAAAAACAGCGGGTGGACCGGGCTGGCTCCGTTTATCGACATTGCAAGCAGTGAATTTGTAGCCCTGCCGTATACCTCGCAGTTTACAAAGTTGCCGTATCTGCCTATCGCCTGACCGATAAGAAGCCCCGGGGCGCAGACGTCGAACACAAGCGGGATATTAAGCTTTTTTATGCGGCAGTATACGGCGGTAGATATGACCGCGCCGATAATTCCGCCGTAAATCGCAAGCCCGCCGTTCCATATTTCAAAAAATTCCAAAGGACTTGAAAATTCATCGAGCGCAAATATTACATAATATATACGCGCGCCGATAATTCCCGCGATAAGTCCGAAAAGCGCAATGTCCCAAACGCTGTCCTTTTTTACGCCCCGCTTTTCGCAGGTGAAGTATACGAACAAAAGCCCGAGCCCGAAGCCCGCAAGTATAATCAAAGCGTACCAATATATAGGCTTTGAGCCGATTTTGAGCGCGACGGGGTCAATATTAAAGGATAAGCCCAAATTTACAAAATCAATGCTGTTCATTCTCTTGAAATCCTCCTTAAAATCAGTAAAATGTAATATTCCCCAAAATTTTACAATACGTTTGAAAAATTTCTGTAACATAAATGAAAAGAAATTTCAATAAAACTATTCACAAAATGAAATATTTGTGATATAATAGTAACATACACAATATATGGTATGGTTTTACAGGAAAAATACGGAAACACATACAATTTTTGTTTTGTGTATACTCTTTAATTATAGCTTATTTTGCTTAAATTTACAAGTAAAAACGCAAAATTAACAGGAATTTTAAAATATCCGAAAATTTTTTTAAAAAACATCTTGCCTTTTTTACAAATATAGAGTAAAATGGATTTAGTGGGAGCGTTTGGGAGGAAATTGGAGTGGATTTGAAAAATAAGTTCATTCCCGCCCATAAATGCTCTGCTTAAAATTTTACCGAAAGGCGGTGTGACAAAGATGGTTAATTTTGTGGACGAGTATTCCCGTCAGCTTGACGAGCGCGGAAGAATTATAATGCCGCCGAAAATCAGAGAGAAGCTGTCTGAAACCGTTTATGTTACACAGGCGCCGTCCGATAAATGCCTGCATATTTATTCGCAGGAGGAATGGGACAAGGTTTCGGAAAAAGTAAATCAGCTTCCGACGGCGACGGATAAGAATGCCGCGGCGTTTGTGCGTGTATTCTTCGGCAAAGCGACGTCGGCGCAGATTGATAAGCAGGGCAGACTTCCGATTGCCAAAAGGCTTATTGACTATGCGGGGCTTTCAAAAGAGGTCGTGCTTGTCGGAGCAAACGCCAGATTGGAAATCTGGGACGCGGGAGCATGGCAGCGTTATCAGGATAGTTTATCCGATGATTTGATGATTGAGGGCATACTGAAATACGGTTTGAATATCTGAGGAGAAAAAAATGGAATTTAAACATATTTCGGTTTTGTATGAAGAAAGCATCAGGGCCCTGAACGTCAAAGACGGCGGGGTTTATGTCGACGGCACTTTGGGCGGCGGCGGACATTCCTTCGGTATTCTGTCCCAAAGCTCAGATTGCAGGCTTATCGGCATAGACAGGGATAAGGACGCGATAGAAGCGGCAAAAAAGAGATTGGAGCCGTTTGGCGGACGCGTAACGCTCGTAAAAGACAATTTTTGCAACATCAGGCAGATTTTGCGTGACAGGGGTATAGATAAAATCGACGGCGCGGCGCTTGATTTGGGCGTAAGCTCATATCAGCTTGACAATGCTGACAGAGGTTTTAGCTATATGCACAACGCGCCGCTTGATATGCGGATGGATACCGAGGACGGTCTGAACGCGCGGGAGGTTGTAAATTCGTATTCCGAAGAGGAACTGACGCGTATATTTTTCGACTACGGCGAGGAAAAATGGTCGAAACGCATTGCGGAATTTATAACGGAAAGAAGACGTGAAAAGCCTATAGAAACAACGTTTGAGCTTGTCGGTATTATTAAGGCGGCAATACCGAAAGGCGCGAGGCTTGACGGCGGGCACCCCGCAAAGCGTGTATTTCAGGCGATAAGAATTGAGGTAAACGGCGAGCTGAAAATCCTCGATAAAGCAATACGGGATTTTGCCGATTGCTTAAAACCAAAAGGGCGGCTTGCAATAATCACCTTTCATTCGCTTGAGGACAGAATTGTCAAAAACGCGTACCGGTCGCTTGCCGAGGGCTGTATATGCCCGAAGGACTTTCCCGTGTGCGTGTGCGGACATAAGCCGCAGGTGAAAATAATTACCAGAAAGCCGATTCTTCCGTCAGAGGAGGAAATAAAAACCAACCCGCGCGCCAAAAGCGCAAAGCTGAGAGCCGCGGAAAAATTGCAGTAAGCTAAAGGGCAAAAGCCCTTTAATGAAGGAGAGATTTTGTGGCATATTCAAATTTGGCATACGAGGAAGAGCCTCGCGTTCAGAGAAAGAGGAAACCACAGCAAAATACCAATACAGTTAAGAGGAATCATAAACAAATGCTTAACAAGACGAAAAATATACGCCGAATGTGCGTCATTGTCGTTATGGCGATTTCCGCAAGCTTTATGATTTCTAAATTTGTAACTGTCCATGAAACGCAGCAGAAGATTGCCGCGCTTGAAAAAAACTTATCAACGATAGAATCGCAGACGAGTCAGCAGATTTTTGATTTGGAGCAAAGTGTGGATTTGACGGAAATAGAACGCGAAGCGACAACAAGACTCGGTATGCAGCGTCCCGAAAAATATCAGATAATTTACGTGAATGTCAAACAGGACGATGTTACCGAAATGACGGCGGGGGAAGTAGAAGGATTTAAAAACTGGCTTACTGCTTCGTTAAAATCTATAGGAAGTTATATTGTTGAACTGTTCAGCATAGAATAAGTAAGAGGACTATTATAAATTTGGATACATAAAAAGGAAATGATTATCATATGACACCATCATTAAATAATGTGAAAAAACGCACTGTTATTATGACGGCGATAGTACTTGCTTTTCTTGCGGTGCTTACAATAAGAATTGCATACTGGCAGGTTTTGCGCGGCGACGAGCTGAGCAAAAAGGCTAAGAGCCAGCAGCAGGGTTCGAGCATAGTCACAGCCGAGCGCGGAAAAATATACGACAGAAACGGCAAGGTTCTTGCCGAGAGCGCATCGGTAAACACGCTCATATGCAATCCGCAGGACATCAAAAACAACGGAAACGCGGAGGTTATAGCCGAAAAGCTCGTGCCGATAATCGGTATGCAGCAGGACACTATTTTAAATCTGCTTACCAAAAACAGCAGGTATCAGGTAATCAAAAAGCGCATATCCTCGGAGGAAACCGAGCAGATAAAGGCGCTTATGGACAGCAGCAACAACAAAGAGGTGGCAAAGGCTTTCTCGGGAATTTATTTTGAGGACGACTCAAAAAGATATTACCCGTTCAGCATTGCGCCGCATGTTATAGGATTTACGGGATATGACAACAACGGACTTCAGGGCGTCGAGCTTACGTTTGACGATAATCTGTCAGGTACGGCGGGAAGCGTTTCCACCAGACAGACCGCAGGAGGAACAACATTGGAGGACCAGCAGGCGGAATATCTGACACATTCGGCAAAGGGCGACGACGTAGTTCTTACGATAGATGAAACAATACAGCATTTTCTTGAAAAATACTTGCAGGAGGCGGTTGAGGAATACAAGCTTAAAGAGGGCGCGGCGGGGATTATAATGAACCCGAAAACATGCGAGATTTTGGCTATGGCGACCAAGCCCGACTTTGACTTAAACCAGCCGTATTCGATAGACCAGTTCCAGAAATATTCGATAGGCGTTAATACGCCGAAGGACAAAGAGGACGATGAGGACGGGGACGCAAACGCAACCCCGAAACCGACGGACGACGCGAAAAAGCTGACCGATGAAGAAATAGCGGCAATCAGAAACAAAATGTGGCGTAACAAGGCGATTTCAGACTCGTACGAGCCCGGTTCAACCTTTAAAATAATAACGGCTGCGGCGGCTTTGGAGGAGCATGTAGTAGACTTAAATTCAAGCTTTTACTGCCCCGGCTTTAAGGTGGTCGAGGACAGAAACATTAAATGTGCGAACGAGGCGGGACATGGTCCCGAGTCGTTTGTTGAGGGAGTTCAGAACTCCTGTAACCCTGTATTTATGGAACTTGGTTTAAAGCTCGGCGCGGAAAAATTCATGGAATATTTTACCTCGTTCGGGCTTACGGAACAGACAAATATCGAACTTGTCGGAGAAGCGTCAAGCATTTACTATAAAAACGGAATGAACAATGTCGATATTGCGACAAGTTCGTTCGGACAGGGCTTTCAGGTAACGCCCGTGCAGCTTATAACCGCAATTTCGGCGGCTGTAAACGGCGGTGAGAGAATGAAGCCACTGCTTGTAAAAGAAATAAGAAACGACAGCGGAATAGTAAAAAGCTATTCGCCCGAGGTTGTAAACCGCGTAATTTCAAAGGAAACCTCGGATACGCTTTGCCAGATACTTGAAAGCGTCGTGTCAAAGCCCGACGCGACGGGTAAAAATGCGTACGTAAAGGGCTGCCGCATAGGCGGCAAAACGGGTACGTCGGAAAAAGGAAACCGTAATGAGGATAGGCGTATCGCGTCTTTCGTCGGATTTGCTCCCGCGAACGACCCGCAGCTTATCTGCCTTATAATGCTTGACGAGCCGCAGATTGAAAACAAATACGGCGGCTTGCTTGCGGCGCCTTTAGCGGGTTCGATTTTAGAGGAGTCAATGGAATACCTCGGCATTGAAAAGCAGTACACCGAGGACGAAATTCCCGACACGCCTGTTGAAATACCCGATTTGAGGGGTCAGCCTACGGAGGAGTCAAGGCTTAAGCTTATAAATGATTTGAAGCTGAATTGCAGAATTTTAGGCAGCGGAAGCAAGGTTGTAGACCAGCTCCCGAAGCCCGGGGTAATGCTCAATGAGGACTCTATCGTTATCCTCTATACAGATGAAAACGATGATATAGAAAATGTGACGGTGCCGAGCTTATACGGAATGTCCGTTGAGGACGCGCACTACACGCTTTTAATGAACAATCTGAACTTTGAAGTTGCAGGAGCGGGTCACAGCGAATCGCGCACCGCATACGCGTTTAAACAAAGCATTGAACCTGGCGCGAAGGTAGCGCCCGGAAGCGTAGTCGGCGTGGAATTCAGACAGACCGCAGTAGATTAAAACATACGATTGGGGGAAAATTTAATGTTAGCAAGTGAGCTTTTCGGAACAATGCTGCCGCAGGGATTTCGTGATATAAATATTACGGGAATAGCGAATGATTCGAGAAATGTAACCGAGGGCAATGTGTTTGTATGCGTCAATGGCTTTGAAACCGACGGACACAAATATGCAAAATCCGCCGAGGAAAACGGCGCGGCAATAATTGTTGCCGAGGATAAAATAGATGTTTCAGTGCCTGTTATATATGTTGAAAATTCAAGAGTTGCCATTGCGGAGCTCGCAAGCAGATATTACGGTAATCCCTCAGAAAAATTTAAGCTTATCGGCGTTACGGGTACAAACGGAAAAACCACGATAACATATCTTTTAAAGAGTATTCTTGAAACTGCGGGTATGCACGCGGGCGTTATCGGAACAAATCAGAATATTATAGGCGACAAGGTGCTTGTAACGCAGTCCACAACGCCGACAACCCCTAATTCGCTCGAATTGCAGCAGCTTTTTGCGGAAATGGCACAGGGCGGCGCGGAATGTGTTGTGATGGAGGTGTCAAGCCACGCACTGGAGCTTGAAAGAGTTCACGGCTGTCATTTTGACGTGGGAATATTCACAAATCTGACGCAGGACCATCTTGATTTTCACAAGACAATGGAGAATTATCTTAACGCCAAGGCTAAGCTGTTTAAGATAAGCGACAAGGGCGTTGTTAATTTTGACGACGCAGGCGGCAAGGAAATAGCAAAGCGCGGCGGCTGTGACATTTTAACGGTCGGACTGCATGATGACAGCAAGTTGTACGCGAAAAATATAGAAAGCAGCGCGCGCGGCGTTAAATTTGATGTGGTATATGACGGGAAAACGTATAATATGGAGCTTGCAATTCCCGGTAAATTCAGCGTTTATAACGCAATATGCGCAATAGGCGGAGGTATTCAGCTTGGAATTGACATGGAAACAATTCAAAAGGGACTTAAAAACGCCACGGGCGTTATGGGACGCGTTGAGGTCGTGCCGACAGATACGGACTATACCGTAATTATAGATTACGCGCACACGCCCGACGGGATTGAAAATATAATAAGCGCGGTTAAGGATTTTGCCGTCGGCAGAGTAATAACGCTTTTCGGCTGCGGCGGCGACAGGGATAACACAAAGCGCGCAGTAATGGGCGAAATTGCGGGAAGGCTTTCCGATTACAGCATTATAACGTCAGACAACCCGAGAACCGAAGACCCGATGAGAATTATTTCCATGGTTGAGGAGGGAATGAAAAAGACGGACGGCAAATATACCGTCATTCCCGACAGACGCGAGGCGATAGGCTACGCGCTCGGTTTTGCGAAGAAAGACGACGTGATAATTTTAGCGGGAAAAGGTCAGGAAACATACCAGATTATCGGCAAGGAAAAATATGACTTCGACGAAAGAGTGGAAGTATATAAGCATTTGAATAAATAGACAAAAAAACAAGGGCGGAATACCGCCCTTATTTAAGGAGTAACGGAAAATGCAGAAAATGACTGTTAAAGACATCATAGACGCGACAGGCGGCACGCTTCTCTGCGGAAGCGCGGAGGGTGAAATAAAAAACGTCACGAGCGACTCGCGGAAAATCGCCGAGGGCGATTTGTTTATTCCGCTTGTCGGCGAAAAATTTGACGGACATGAGTTTATAAAAGCCGCGTTTGACATGGGAGCGGCGGCGGCTCTGACGCATAAGGACACCGATTTATTGCTTGACAAAACGATTATAAAGGTAGACGACACCTTAAAGGCGCTCGGCGCGATTGCGGCGTATTACAAAAAGGCGCATCCTGTTTTGACAGCCGCGGTAACGGGCAGCGTCGGAAAAACAACGACAAAGGATATGGTTTACGCCGCGCTTTCGGCAAAATACCAAACGGTCAAAACGCCGAACAATTTCAATAATGAAATCGGCGTTCCGATTACGATATTCTCGATTGAAAAAGAACATGAATGTGCCGTTATTGAAATGGGTATGAACCATTTCGGCGAGATAGAAAGGCTTGTTAAAATGGGACAGCCGCAAATTGCGGTTATTACAAATATCGGTATGTCGCATATTGAAAATCTCGGCTCGCAAGAAGGGATTTTCAAAGCGAAAATGGAAATCACTTCGGATTTTGACGAAAACAACACGCTTATTGTAAACGGCGACGATAAATTTCTGTCGAAAACGAAGGGTATGGGAAAATACAAGGTCGTTTATTACGGTATTGAAAATCCCGAAAATGACGTTTTCGCCAAAGATATAAAAAATAAGGGCATTGACGGAATAGAATTTACGGCTGTGGCTGACAATAAAGAATACCCCGTAAAGGTGACGCAGCCCGGAATACATAATGTGTATAACGCGCTCGCCGCGATATGCGCGGGACGCGAATTTGATGTTCCCGTTGAGGACAGCATAAGGGGTATAGCAAATTGCGAATATACCTCGCAGCGTTTGGAGGTCGAGAATTTTCATGATATTCAAATTATAAACGACTGCTACAACGCGTCGCCCGACTCGGTGAGAGCGGCTTTGAATGTGCTCAAAACCGCAGAGGGCGGCAGAAAAATCGCAATTTTGGGCGATATACTTGAAATGGG
>CAZBXN010000060.1:0-9014 GCA_964496015.1 uncultured Lachnospiraceae bacterium
TTGCGGCAAAGGACGTAATTCTTGAGGTATTAAAAAGATTATCCGTTAAAGGCGGCGTCGGCAAGGTTATCGAATACACGGGCGAGGGCGTAAAAACTCTGTCCGTCCCCGAGAGAGCGACTATAACAAACATGGGCGCGGAGCTCGGCGCGACAACCTCGATTTTCCCGTCAGACGAAATTACGCGGGAATTTTTAAAGGCGCAGGGCAGGGAAGAAGTGTTCACTCCGCTTGCGGCTGACGCGGACGCGGTTTATGACGAAGTCGTAAATATAAATCTAAGCGAGCTTGTTCCGCTTGCGGCTTGTCCTCATTCGCCCGACAACGTAAAATCAATCGAAGAAATAGGCGCGAAGAAGATAGACCAGGTTTGTATCGGCTCATGCACAAACTCGTCATTGCTTGATATGCTCAAAGTAGCGCATATATTAAAGGGAAAAACCGTTCACCCCGACGTTTCGCTCTCTATTGCTCCGGGTTCAAAGCAGGTGCTTAATATGCTTGCAGAAAACGGCGCGCTGTCTGTTATGATTGACGCAGGCGCGAGAATACTTGAAAGCGCGTGCGGACCGTGTATAGGTATGGGTCAGTCGCCCAATTCAAAGGGTATATCGCTCCGTACATTTAACAGAAATTTTGAAGGCAGAAGCGGCACAAAGGACGGTCAGATTTATCTTGTATCACCCGAAACGGCGGCGGCGTCCGCGCTTACGGGCGTGTTTACAGACCCGAGAACACTCGGAGATATGCCTGAATTTGTGCTTCCCGAGAAGTTTAAGATAAATGACAACATGATTGTTCCGCCCGCTGACGAAAAGGATATGGACAGCGTTGAGGTTCTGAGAGGTCCCAATATTAAGCCGTTCCCCGTATCCAAGCCGCTTGCGGAAACGATTGACGCGGGCGTAAGCTTAAAGGTAGGGGACAACATCACTACCGACCACATCATGCCCGCGGGCGCGAAAATTCTTCCGCTGCGCTCAAATATTCCGAAGATTTCGGAATATTGCTTCGCGGTATGTGATGAAAAGTTCCATGACAGGGCTCTTGAAATGGGTAAGAGCATAATTGTCGGCGGCTCAAACTACGGACAGGGCTCGTCAAGAGAGCATGCCGCGCTTGCGCCGCTGTATCTTGGCGTTAAGGCGGTTATTGTGAAGTCGTTCGCAAGAATACATATGGCAAATCTGATAAACGCGGGAATTGTGCCTCTGACGTTTGAAAATGAAGCCGATTACGATAAAATCGAACAGGGCGACGAACTGAAAATTGAAAATATCGGCAAGCAGATTGCGGATGGAAATATTATAAAGGTCACGAATGTGACCAAGGGCTATGATTTTAACACTGCGGTTGATTTTTCGCAGCGTCAAAAGGATATGCTCTACGCAGGCGGCTTGCTCAATTATACAAAACAAAATGCGTAAAAATAAAATGAAAATATCCCCGAAAAACGGGGATATTTTTTTGCGGCATGTATTTTGCTATTTCACCAATGACTGCATGCCCGACAGACTGTTCCAGACAAAGATTTTGCCGTCCTGCGGAATGGTGAAGGCTTTGGTTTCGTTCGCGTCGAAGGTAATTTTTTCAGTTGTGACGTTCGTTAATTTGCCGCCGTCATATTCGGCAATGATAATTGCTGCCGTTTGTTCCGTGTCAGCCTTGTTTGTTACGCTTGAACCTGAAACCGTAAAGCGTTTTAAATCGGACGTTGGTTTCTCTGTCGGAGCAGGTGTGGGTGTGATTGATAAAGTCGGTTGCGGCGTAGGGATAATCGCAGAATTATAATTGATTTTAGCATTCAACAGTGGCTCGTTGTATATATCAATATCTATTTGATCCCAATCCTCACGACTGCCGTCATATTCAACCGTTTTCAGTTTTCCGCAGCTCTGAAACGCATGACTTCCGATTTTCGTAACACTTTTGGGAATTGTTACAACGCTTAATAATCCGCAGCCGCTAAACGCCCGATTTCCTACACTCTTTACACCATCGGGAATTGCTACGCTTTCTATTTTCATGCCCATAAACGCGCCGTCGGCTATTATTTCTACACCTTCTCCTATATGAAGCAGCTTTAACACGTAGCAATCAGCAAATATCGCGCCGCCTGGATAGTCTGTTCTCTCGCAGCTTTTTGCGTTATAATATACCGTTTCCAGCCTGCTGCATTCGGCAAACGCTTGTGCTCCGATACTTGTAACATTTTCCGGTATTATTATGCTTGTTAAACCGCTGCATTTTTGAAACGCGCCGCTGCCGATACTTGCAACACTTTTCGGTATTGTTATACCTGTTAAACCGCTACAGTTGTAAAACGCGTCATGTTCAATGCTTGTGGCACTATCGGGTATTGCTACACTTGTTAAGCTGCCGCAATCAGCAAACACAAAATCGTTGATACTTATCACTCCGTTTGGGATTGCGGCGTTTGTCAAGCTGCTGCATTTTTGAAACGCGCCGCTGCCGATACTCGTAACGCTTTCTGGTATAGTTATGCTTGTTAAGCCTCCGCAATTATAGAATGCCATATTGCCGATACTATTCACGCTGTCAGGTATTTTTGCGTTCAATATACCCTCACAATCGCAAAAGGTGAAATTGCCAATGTGTGTCACGCCATTTTCAATTATAACCGATTTAATATTGTTTTTGTTATAGAATATTGAGCGAGAATAAGATTTGTAATCCTCCATATCGCCCTTGCCGCTGATAGTAAGCGTTCCGTTATCATCAAGCGTCCATGTGATATTTTCGCCCTGCGCTCCGCATTCACCGCTTTCCGTTATTTCCGCGCCCGCGATAATCGGCAGACAACTGATAAGTACCGTCAAAGCCAGTAACACTCCTAAAATTTTTCTTGTCATTTCTCTGTTCATTTTTCTACCTCCGGAATGTTTAAATATTCGTGTAATTAAAAAAGTGCGCAGCAACTGAAGCCACGCACTAAAAATACATTTCTCCAATTGCTGCGACACAATTTTCATACACAAATAAACACTATACTACAGGATGAAAATAGAATGTATTTTTAACAAGCCCTTTCCTGTAGCTTTATGTTTATTCATAAAAATTATGCCGCAGATATATTTTACCACAGAGAATGAAGAATATCAAGTTTTATATTTAACAAAAAAATATTTGACAAATGTTTGTTCGTGTGTTAAAATAATCAATGGAATAATCGTTTTTCTACTGTACAAATCATCAAAAATATGATATAATTGTTACATTATTAACGAAGGGTTTGAATAGTATGAGTGAAAATACAAAAAAAGTTCCTGCGGTTGTAATAAAGAGGCTGCCGCGGTATTACCGATATTTGGGTGAGCTTTTAAAGCAGAATATCAAAAGAATTTCATCAAATGCGCTTAGTCAGAAGATGAATGTTACCGCGTCGCAGATACGGCAGGATTTCAATTATTTCGGCGGCTTCGGTCAGCAGGGCTACGGCTATAATGTCGAATATCTCTATAATGAAATAGGCAATATTTTGGGGCTTAACGACGGAGATACGACAGTTATAATCGGCGCGGGAAATTTGGGCAGGGCTCTCGCGAGTCACGATACCTTTGAAAAGCGCGGCTTTAAGCTTGTCGGAATTTTTGACAATGACAAAAATATTATAGGAACAAAAATAAACGGAATAACGGTTATGTCCGTAGATGATTTAGACGATTTCATGTGTAAAAACCGCGTGGATATAGGTATTTTGACTGTTCCTAAGGAAGCCGTGCACGAGGTTGCAGAACGGCTTGCAAAAAACGGAATAAAAGGGCTTTTGAATTTTTCATATACCGAGCTTGAATTGTCAAAGGATATTGCGGTTGAAAATGTTCATTTATCGGACTCGATTATGACGCTTTCATATAAAATAAAGCAGGAGATTTAGGAACTTATGAGGGTTATTGCATTTGTGGGACCGAGCGGTTCGGGAAAAAGCTACAGAAGTATTATGGTATCAACAAAATACGGCGCGGACGGAATTATTGACGACGGTCTGCTTATTTCGCACGGTAAGGTAATAGCGGGAACGTCGGCGAAAAAGGAAAGCACAAAAATTGCGTCCGTAAAACACGCGCTTTTTATGCAGCAGCGTCATGCGTCAGATGTGAAAAGGGCGATAAAAAAGAGCAATATTGAATGTATCATGATTTTGGGGACATCGGACGGCATGGTGCAGAAAATCGCCGCGCGTTTAGATTTGCCCCAAATCAGCGAATATGTGCGGATAGAAGATGTCGCAACGCCCGAAGAAATAGAAATGGCGCATAAAATGAGGACAAATCAGGGTAAGCACGTAATTCCCGTGCCAACCTTTGAGATTAAACAGGATTTTTCGGGATATTTTCTGCACCCGCTGAGGCTTTTTCAGAAAAATCTGAACTCGGAAATAGACAGCGCCGAAGCGGATAAATCCATAGTCCGCCCGACGTTCAGCTATATGGGCGATTATACGATTTCCGATAAGGTGCTCAATGCAATCGCGTTATATGAGGCTATGAAAATAGACAACGTATGCAAAATTCAGCATATAAGCATAAGAAAAACGGGTCACGGCGCGCATATTGACATGACGGTGAATTTAAAATACGGCTGCAATATTTTTGACACCTGCCGAAAAATACAATTTGCCGTGCGCGACAATATAGAGCAATATACTTCGATAAATGCGCGAAAGGTGCATATACTTGTAAATAATTTGGTTATGTAACAGGAGAAGTCTATGGATAAATTTGAGCTTGTTTCCGATTTTAAGCCGCAGGGCGACCAGCCCAAAGCTATTGAAACGCTTGTAAACGGCGTTAAAAACGGCGAAAAATTTCAAACGCTGCTCGGCGTTACGGGCTCGGGCAAAACCTTTACAATGGCGAATGTAATCGCGCAGGTCAACAAGCCGACCATTGTTTTGGCACATAATAAAACGCTCGCGGCACAGCTTTGCAGTGAGTTTAAGGAGTTTTTTCCGAACAACTGCGTTGAGTTTTTTGTCAGCTATTATGACTATTATCAGCCAGAAGCGTACATTCCGCAGACGGACACATTTATTGAGAAAAATGCGCTTACAAATGAGGAAATAGACAAGCTTCGTCACAGCGCGACCTTTGCGTTGCTTGAACGCAAGGACGTTATAATTGTTGCGAGCGTTTCGTGTATTTACGGCTTGGGTGACCCCGACGACTATAAAAATCTTATGCTTTCCGTCCGTGTCGGCATGGAAAAGAACAGGGAAGAGCTGCTCAAAAAGCTTGTCGCCATGCAGTATGAGCGGAACGACATAAATTTTGTAAGAAACAAGTTCCGCGTAAGGGGCGATGTGGTAGAAATTTTTCCGTCAAATAACGGCGAAAATGCGATAAGGATTGAATTTTTCGGCGATGAAATTGAGCGTATATGCGAGGTAAACGTATTGACAGGCGAGATTGTCGGAGTACGTCAGCACGCCGTTATTATGCCCGCGTCGCATTATGTTACGACAAATGAGAAAATGATAGCCGCGCTATCGGCAATTGAGCTTGAAATGGAAGAGCAGGTTAAGTATTTCAAAGACCGCGATATGCTGATTGAAGCGCAGAGAATTGAGCAGCGCACGCGGTATGATTTGGAAATGTTACAGGAAATAGGATTTTGTCAGGGAATAGAGAACTATTCGCGTCATATAAGCGGACGCGCGCCGGGAAGCGCGCCGTTTACGCTGCTTGACTATTTTCCCGAGGACTATCTGATGATAATTGACGAGTCACATGTGACAATTCCGCAGGTCAGGGGCATGTATAACGGCGACAGAGCGAGAAAAGAAGTTCTTATCGGTTACGGTTTCCGCTTGCCGAGCGCGGCGGACAACCGCCCGCTTAAATTTGACGAGTTTGAACAGCACCTTCATCAGGTAATTTTCACAAGCGCGACGCCTGCCGACTACGAGAAAGAACATTCAACCGTAGTTGCAGAACAGGTAATCCGCCCGACGGGCTTGCTTGACCCCGAAATCATTGTAAAGCCGATTGAACATCAGATTGACGATTTGATAGGCGAAATACAGAAGCGTACAGAAAAGGGGTTCAGAACGCTTGTGACGACGCTTACAAAGCGCATGGCGGAGGATTTAACTGACTATCTGAAAGAAATTGGCATAAAAGTTACGTATATGCACTCCGATATTTCAACGATTGAGAGAACGGAGATTATAAAGGATTTGCGTCTTGGCGTGTATGATGTGCTTGTCGGAATAAATCTCCTGCGTGAAGGACTTGATATTCCCGAGGTTGCGCTTGTCGCGATACTTGACGCGGATAAAGAGGGCTTTTTGAGAAGCGAAATGTCGCTTATTCAGACAATCGGACGTGCGGCGCGAAATGCCGAGGGACAGGTTATATTATACGCCGACACAATAACGAATTCCATGCGCAGGGCTATGGATGAAACAAGCCGCAGACGCGCTTTGCAGGAAGAATTTAATAAAAAACACGGCATTGTTCCGCAGACAATAAAAAAAGACATAAGAGATATTATAGAGTCAATGAAGCCGCTTGATGATAAAGCGAAGAAATCGGACGAAGAGTATACAAGGCTTATCGCCGAGCTTACAAGTCAGATGTTTATTGCGGCTGAAAATCTTGAATTTGAGGAGGCTGCAAAGCTTCGCGACCAGATAAGACGGCTTGAAAAGGAAATGGTGAAATAATGGAATACGAACAAATTGCAAAGGCTGCACAGGCTATAGTAAACCGTGTGCTTACGCCTGTTATATATATGCTCGAACATGACGACTGGGCGGAATTCGTTTGCTTTTGCGACGGCAAAATCACAATAGGCGATTTATATGAAGCAGAGCAGGCGGTAAAGGGCATTATAGAAAAGGACGCGGAAATAATTGATATACGCGAATTTTCCGAATATGAACGGCTTGATGTTATAAATGAATACACGCTCATTTATTCCGCCGATGATTTTGTAGGCAAAATATTTGCTGCGGCTACGGCGGCTGATTTTCAGATGTTTATAAATGAAAAACGCAGCATGCTTGAAAGGCAAAATCAAAGCGGCACATATTATTTACAATAAAGGAGTTAAAAATGGCAAAAAATATAGTAATACAGGGCGCGCGTGAGCATAATCTAAAAAATATCGACTTGACTATTCCGCGTGAAAAATTAGTGGTTTTAACGGGACTTTCGGGCTCGGGAAAATCCTCGCTCGCATTTGATACGATTTACGCAGAGGGACAGAGGCGGTATGTTGAGTCGCTTTCCTCATACGCGCGAATGTTTTTGGGACAAATGGAAAAGCCCGAGGTTGATTATATTGACGGGCTTTCGCCTGCGATAAGCATAGACCAGAAAACAACGTCGAAAAATCCGCGCTCCACAGTCGGAACGGTAACGGAAATATATGATTATTTGCGTCTGCTGTATGCAAGAATAGGAATTCCGCATTGTCCCAAATGCGGAAAAGAGGTAAAAAAGCAGTCGATAGACCAAATTGTAGACCAGATAAAAGCATTGGGGGAGGGAACAAAGCTTCAAATTCTCGCACCTGTCGTAAGAGGCAAGAAGGGAGAACATAAAAAAGTCTTTGACGACGCGAAAAAAAGCGGTTATGTCCGCGTACGCGTTGACGGTGAGATGCGCGATTTGGGCGAGGATATTGAACTTAAAAAGACGCAGAAACACAGCATAGAAATTGTGGTTGACCGTATTGTAATACGCGACAACATTGACCAGCGTCTGACGGATTCCATTGAAACCGCGCTGTCGCTTACGGGCGATATTGTAATGGTTGATGTAATAGGCGGCAAAACGCTGACCTTCAGCCAGAATTACGCGTGTGATGACTGCGGCATAAGCTTGCAGGAGCTGTCGCCGAGATTGTTTTCGTTTAACAACCCTTACGGCGCATGCGATAAATGCGACGGCTTGGGCGCGATACCGACCATTGACCCCGATATTGTAATCGCGGACGAGGACGCAAGTCTTTTAAACGGCGCGATATACGCAAGCGGCTGGAATAACGCAAATTCCGAGGACAGCATAACGCATATGCAGTTTACCGCGCTTGCCGAGCATTACGGATTTGATATAAACACACCGTACAAGGATTTGCCCGAGGATATAAAACATATTGTTTTATACGGTACAGGCGACGAAAAAATAAAAATGAAGTATAATCGCGGTTACGGCGACGGATTTTATATGATGCCGTATGAGGGGGTTATAACCAACCTTGAGCGCCGTTACAATCACCCGACCTCAGAATATGCAAGAGCCGATTTGCAGCGTTATATGAGCGATATACTCTGCTCAAAATGCCACGGCGCACGTCTTAACGACGAGGTGCTTGCCGTTACGGTCGGCGGAATGAATATATATGATTTAACCTGCCTGCCGATACGAAAGGAAATGGAATTCATCGAGGGCTTAAAACTTACCGATACGGAAATGATAATCGCGTCGCAGATTTTAAAGGAAATCAAAGCAAGGCTTCAATTTCTCCTTGACGTGGGACTTGATTACTTATCGCTGTCGCGTTCGTCGGGAACGCTTTCGGGCGGCGAAGCGCAGAGAATAAGGCTCGCCACGCAGATAGGCTCGGGACTTACGGGCGTTCTTTACATTTTGGACGAGCCGAGTATCGGGCTTCATCAGCGCGATAATGACAGGCTGATAGGGACACTAAAACATCTGCGCGATTTAGGCAATACCGTAATTGTGGTTGAGCATGACACGGACACAATGTACGCCGCCGACCATATTGTAGACATAGGTCCAGGTGCGGGCGTAAACGGTGGCGAAGTAGTAGGCGAGGGAACGGTTGAGGAGCTGATTAGAGCTCCGAAATCCATAACGGGCAAGTATTTAAGCGGAGAACTTAAAATTGAAATTCCGAAGATACGGCGCAAGCCGACGGGCTGGATTGAGGTTAAGGGCGCAAGGGAAAACAATCTTAAAAATATAAACGTGAAATTCCCGCTCGGCGTGTTTACCTGCGTGACAGGCGTTTCGGGCTCGGGA
>CAZBXN010000061.1:0-8690 GCA_964496015.1 uncultured Lachnospiraceae bacterium
CTGAATTTATTCTGAAAAACGGCGCAGAGGTAACGGTGGAAAAGACCTATACCAACGAGGAATTTTTCAGATATATCACAACACCGGCAAATGAATAAAAATAACGGGAGATGTAAAACGCATCTTCCGTTTTGATTTATCCATCAAAATGAGTTATTTGCGCTATAGATATTGATTTTTTGGAGTAATTATGTTAAAATTTATGTAATATTAAAGAATAAAAGGGGAGGATTTCAAAAAATGAAACGAAAACTAATATCGCTTATGACGGCGGTAACAATGATTATGTCGCTTTTTGGCGCAATGCCGCAAGGGGCAAGCGCGGCGGACACAACGCCGATAATTAAGCTCGGCGACTATGTGAAATTGGGCACGTACGTGGGATCTACACTTTCATGGCGGTGCGTGGCATTTGAAAAAGCGACGCGTCAAGCGGACGGCTCGATAGTTATTGACTCGACAGAAACAAGCAATACTTATCAGGCTGTCGGCAATAACACAGGCGACACGGGTTATCTGCCGCTTATGCTTGCCGATAAGGCTATCGGCAACCCCCAAAAGTTTGACGCGCCGAGCAACAATATATCAGGCTCCCACGGCAGGTACAGCGGTAGAATTGCATGGGGCTCAAATTATTGGGGCGACAGCGATATTCGTAGCCTGCTCAAATCCTTTATAAGCGGAGCGGATTCTTTATGGAGATTCACCGATACGGAAAAGGCGGCAATGCAAACCGTTACGCAGAAATCATTGTTGGCATCGTTTGATAAAGATATATCGGGCGCGTCAGGCGATGCGGTGCATACATATAATAGGAATATATCAAATGTTGTTCAGAATTACAGCTCAGCATATTCGGAGCTTATTACAGATACAATGTTCCTTTTAGATGTTCAGCAGGTATATAATGTATATAAAAATCTTGGCGATTATTATAAGCTCTCTTCGCACTATTGGCTTCGTTCGCCCTATTGCAGCAGTAGTTACAGCGTTCGCTGTATTACTGCTGACGGACACGTCGGCGATGTGGGCTGCACCACTCCTGGAGGTTATACCCCCAGCGGCGATATGTTGTACAATACTAACGTTTCCGGTGTGCGCCCTGCGTTTTTCCTTGATATGTCAAAGCTATTGGAAAATCCGTTTGTGGGATTGGACGGAAGCGGGACAGAGGACGAGCCGTACACCGTCGTACATAGGCACGTCCTGACATACCACGCTAAGGTTGACGCAACGTGTACGTCATCGGGTACGGGCGAATATTGGAAGTGCGAGGGCGACGATGGCTGTAAAAAATATTTCTCGGACGCAAACGGCGAAAACGAAATATCCTCCCCTCCGTACATACGTCGAAAGGGACACACTTGGAGCGAGTGGGTAACCACAAAGGAACCGACCGAAACCGCAAAGGGCGAAAAAGAGCGTGAATGTTCGGTATGCCATACAAAGGAAACAAAGGAGATTGCGGCAACTAATGAGTTAAATATCGGCGACTATCTGGAAATGGGCGAATATGACGGCACAAAGCTTTTGTGGCGGTGCGTAGCGTTTGAAAAAGCGACGCGCCGGGCGGACAAATCAATCAAAATTGACTCGACAGCAACAAACACGTCTTATCAGGCTGTCGGCGAAAACGAGGGCGACACGGGCTATCTGCCGCTTATGCTTGCGGACACTGCCATTGGGGACAATAAAGCATTTGACGCAAGCGGAACTGATACGACAGGCTCGCACGGCAGGGGAAGCGGCAGAACCACGAGCGGCTCAAACTATTGGGGCGACGCCAATATCCGTGATTGGTTAAATTCAGCGGACAAGACTGTAGCCTATACCTGCGGAAATGCGCCGTCGAGGTATAAAGATGAAGCAGGCTTTTTAACGAATTTTAACTCTGCGGAAAAAGCGCTGATAATAGATGTTGAGCAAAAAGCCCTGATAAACTCTTGCGATTATTACGCTCTTGAGGATAAAACCGGCACCAGAGACCATACAATCAATTCGAGTATTTCAAGCGTTGTTGCGAATTACAGCGAGGCGTACGCTACGCATATAAAAGATACAATGTTCCTTTTGGACGTACAGCAATTATATAATGTATATAGCAAGCTCTCATCATATTGTACGATAGGCGCCGAGTATTGGCTTCGCTCGCCTATTTACGAAAGTAATTACAGCGGACGTTATGTCAGCTCGTCGTCGAATGCAGTCTACTCCGCCGGCGTTACCGGTCGTAAGGGCATTCGCCCCGCGTTCTTCTTCGATTTGTCGTCAGTGGAATTTGAGGGCGGCGACGGCGCAAAGGAAACGCCGCATACAATCCCCAAACCTCCGCACTATCACACGCTTATGCACTACGAAGCGGTTGCGCCGACCTGTACCGAAGCAGGTAAGGGCGAATATTGGAAATGCGAGGGCGACGAGGGCTGTAATAAAATGTTCTCGGACGAGGACTGCACAACAGAGATAACGGAAATTCCGACTATTAACGCGGCAGGTCATAGTCTGACAAAAACAGAAGCGCAGGACGCGACGTGTACGGCGGAGGGAAACCGTGCGTATTGGATTTGTTCAGCTTGCGGTAAGATGTTCTCGGACGCAAACGGCACAACCGAAACAACATTAGCCGATATGACAATCGCTGCAAAAGGACACACTTGGGGCGCGTGGACGGTAAAAACACCTGCGACCGAAACCGAAAAGGGCGAGGAAACGCGCGAATGTTCGGTATGTCATACAACGGAAACAAAGGAAATTCCCATTTTGTCACCGCCGGCAAGCCCGAGCGCGTCACCGTCGGCAAGTCCCAGTACATCACCTTCGGCAAGCCCGAGCGCATCACCGTCAGCAAGTCCGAGCACGTCGCCAAATCCCGAGTATGCTTACAGTATAAAATACGAAAACGGAAACGCTGTTGTAACCGCGCCGATAGGAGGTACATACACTGTACTTTTCGCCGCGTATGACACGGACGGCAGACTTACAAGCCTGTCGGTACAGACCGTAACTGTAGAAAAAGGCGAAACAACCGTTGAACCGTCTGAAAACTTTACCGCAAACGATACGGTTAAGGTAATGCTTTGGGAAAGCCTCACGAGTATGAAACCGCTTTGCGCGGCAGGATAATAAAATGAGAGGATAA
This sequence comes from uncultured Lachnospiraceae bacterium, assembly GCA_964496015.1. GTDB lineage: Bacteria > Bacillota > Clostridia > UBA1381 > UBA1381 > JALEPO01. The sequence continues at coordinate 3,140 of CAZBXN010000061.1, forward strand.
ATATATAATGTTTGAAAAATCATTAAAACATTCATTAGACAAGATAAAGGGAAACATGGCGGAATTCAGCGACTGTTTTTTAAGCGCTGAAAGCGTTGATTACATATACCAAAAGGACACGGCGGATATTGACTGGACGGAGGGCTTCTGGACGGGAATGTTATGGCTTGCCTATGAGCTTACGGGAAACGGTGAGTTTAAAGCCACTGCCGAAGGACTGGATAAAATATTACAGAAACGTATTTTTGACAGACAGGGCACGGATACTCACGACCTCGGATTTTTGTATTCGCTGTCAAACGTTGCCGAATATAAGCTGACAGGCGACGAAAACGCGAAAAAAGCGGCGCTTGAAGCGGCTAAGCTCCTTATTATGCGTTTTCATGAAAAAGGACAGTTTATACAGGCGTGGGGAAGTCTTGACGACAGAACCAACTACCGTCTTATAATCGACTGTCTTATGAATTTGCCGCTGTTGTTCTGGGCGACGGAGGAAACGGGCGACGGAAAATACGCCGATATTGCCAAAAAGCATTTTTACACCGCGATTGACTGCGTTGTGCGCGCGGACTATACCACGCACCATACCTTTTACTTTGACCCCGAAACGGGCGATAAGGTCGGGGGCGTTACGGCGCAGGGATACAGCAACGACTCCTGCTGGGCGCGCGGTCAGGCGTGGGGCGTATACGGTATACCGCTCGCATATAAGTACCTTCGCGACGAAAGCTTATTAACGCTTTATAACCGCGTAACCGACTGCTTTTTGGAGCGTTTGCCGTCCGATAATGTGCCTTACTGGGATATGATATTTACCGACGGCGGCGAACCGCGCGATACGTCTGCGGCAGCAATCACCGTATGCGGTATTTTGGAAATGAATAAATATTTTCCGAATGAAAAATATTTATCCTGCGCAATGGAAATAATGAAGTCTTTGGAAAATAAATATTTTACGGACGAACATTCAAACGGAATACTTAAAGACGCAATGTATTCAAGACCGGGCGGCTCAAAACCCGAATGTAACGCATGGGGCGATTACTTCTTCATGGAAGCGCTGATGAGAATAAATAATCCCGATTGGAAAATGTACTGGTAAAACAAAACAGGCGGTGTCATTTGACACCGCCTGTTTTATTGTCCGCGCTTTTTAATTACGGGTCGAGATGGTGAATATCTCTCGGGAACAGACTTGCTTCTCTGATATTTGCAAGGTTTAAAAGCTTCATGGTAAGTCTTTCAAGACCTATGCCAAGACCTCCGTGCGGCGGCATGCCGTAGCGGAAAATGTCGATATATGCGCCCAAATCCTCGGGCTCGATATGGTATCTTTTAAGCTTTTCAATCTGCATATCATAGTCGTGTATTCTCTGACCGCCCGTTGTAATTTCAAGACCTCTGAACAGCAAATCAAAGCTTTCCGCAAGCTTCGGGTCATCCTTGGAGTCCATGGCGTAAAACGGACGCTTTAGCCCCGGGAATTTGGTTACAAATATGAAATCGCTTCCGTATTTTTCCTTTGAATATTCGCAAAGCTTTATTTCGTCTGTCGGGTCAAGGTCAAACTGATTGTGTGATTTACCCAATATGTCGAGCGCCTCGAAGAATGTAACGGCGGGAATATCGTTTATAACAGGAAGCTCGGCTTCAAGAAGCTGCAATTCATGCTTGTAATTTTTATCAAGATACTCCACAACATAGCGGAGCATTGCCGTTTCCATATTCATGACGTCCGTCATGTCGTTTATAAAGCCCATTTCAAAATCAAGACCGATATATTCGTTCAAATGACGCGTTGAATTGTGTTTTTCAGCCCTGTAAACGGGCGCAATTTCAAATACTCTGTCAAAGAATGCGACGCAGGTCTGCTTGTAAAACTGAGGACTTTGCGCCAAACATGCGTCCTTGCCGAAATATTTCAGTTTAAATATATTCGCGCCGCCCTCCGCGCTTGCACCGCAGATTTTTGGGGTGTGAATTTCCGTAAAATTATTGGAAAGCATAAATTCGCGGAAGCCCGAAACAACGCCCTCAGCAATTTTAAATACTGCTCTTTCATGCGGATGTCTGAGCGCTACAGAACGGTGTTCCATATTTGTTTCAAGAGAGCAGCCTAAATTTTTGCTTGACACATGAAGCGGATATTCCTCCGCAGGTTTTGACAAAATTTCAAAGCTTGAAAGCGCAATTTCATACCCATAAGGAGCGCGTTCTTCTTTTGACACAGAGCCGCTTACAGTAACGTATGCACCCTCGCAGAGCTCGTTAAAATTACCGGCGCACTTATCCTCCTGATAAACAGATTGAAGAATATATTTTCCCGTGCGCAGTATCACAAATGAAAATCCGCTCATTTTGCGAAGCTTATGAACGCAGGCGGAAAATGTTATTTCCTCCGATTTTGCCAAATCGTCAAGCGTTATTTCCGTCAATATCTTTTGACCGCTGATTTGCTGCATACTTATCATTCCTTTCGTTATGTTATTGCAATTTCTTCATCAGCAAATCCTTTGCAAGCTTAGGATTTGCACCTTTGCCGACAGCTTTTACAACCTGCCCCATAAGGAAGCCGAATACTTTTTGATTGCCTGCTTTATAGCTTTCTACACTGTCGGTATTTTCCGCAATAACCTTATTTACAATTTCCTCAAGCCCCGAGGTGTCGTTATCCATAATGAAACCATGGTTTTCTGCAATTTCCTGTGGATTTCCGCCGTCATTAAACATAATTGTCAGAATATCCTTTGCCGCATTTTTGGAAATTACGCCGTCTGATGACATTTTTACAAGTTCCGCAAGTCCGGCAGGAGTAAACTTAACATCTTCTATTGTGGTTTCACTGTCATTTAAGTTTCGGTTCAGCTCACCCAGCATCATGTTTGCAATCTGCTTATAGTCGGGATTAAGCTTTACTGCTGCATCATAGAAATCCGAAAATTCGCGTGTTGAAATTATTAAGTTTGCGTCATCTGACGGTAAGCCGTATTGCTCAGTGTACCGCTTATAGCGGATTTGCGGCATTTCAGGCATTGAATTTCTGATTTCTTCAATCTCCTCATCCGTTAAAAATACAGGCGGAATATCGGGTTCGGGGAAGTAACGGTAATCGTGAGCTTCTTCCTTTGAACGCAGCGCTTTTGTATCGCCGTGGTTATCATTAAACCTGCGCGTTTCCTGAACGACTTTACCGCCTTTATCAAGAATTTCTACTTGACGCTCAATCTCGTATTCAATTGCGCGTCCTATAGCTTTAATTGAGTTTAGATTTTTAATTTCCGCGCGTGTACCGAACTCGTCTGAACCGTAGGGCATAATTGAGATATTTACGTCAACTCTCAAAGAGCCCTGTTCCATTCTTGCATCGCACACGCCTGCGTATTTAAGACGAAGCGCAATTTGCTCCACGAAGTCCTGAACTTCTTCAACGGTGCGGAAATCAGGCTCGGTTACGATTTCTATAAGCGGAACGCCGCAGCGGTTGTAGTCTGCCATTGAAATTCCCTCGTAATCATCATGAACAAGCTTTCCGGCATCTTCTTCAATGTGAATGCGGTTTATTCTGATGTCTTTGCCGCCCTTAACGGTTATATGACCGTCTGTGCAAATAGGAAATTCAAACTGCGTAATCTGATACGCCTTGGGCAAATCGGGATAGAAATAATTTTTTCTGTCGAACGTGCTGTAATTGTTTACGGTGCAGTCCGTTGCAAATCCCGCCTTTGCGGCAAGGCGTACCGCGCCCTGATTTAGAAGCGGAAGCGTACCGGGCATACCTGAACATCTTGGGCATACGCGCGTGTTTTCACTGCCGCCGAATTCATTCTGACAGGTGCAGAACACCTTTGAATTTGTGAGCATTTCGCAGTGGATTTCAAGACCTATAACGGGTTGGTATCTCATTATAAATCCGCCTCCTTTCTGTCAAAATCCTTTTCAAAGCGGTCGCATACCGCTATAATCGTCTTTTCGTCAAACGCCCGTCCTATAAGGCTCATACCTATAGGCATATTATTTTTGTCGTAGCCGCAGGTGGTTGAAATAGCGGGAAGTCCCGCGATATTGACCGTGACGGTGCAAATATCTGCAAGATACATCTTAACGGGGTCATGCTCCTGCTCGCCGATTTTATACGCCGTCGTCGGCGCGGTCGGCGTCAGAATGACATCGCACTTTTTGAATATTTCCGCATATTCCTCGCGTAATTTTGACCTTATGCGCGTCGCATTCTTGTAGTAAGCGTCGTAATAGCCAGAGCAGAGCGCGTAGTTACCGAGCATTATGCGGCGTTTTACCTCATCGCCGAAGCCCTCGCGGCGCGAATTCTTGATTAAGTCGTTGAAGTCCTCGCCAAGCCCCGAACGGAAACCGTATTTTATGCCGTCAAAGCGCGATAAGTTGCTTGCCGCTTCGGCAGATGAAATCAGGTAATACGCCGATACCGCGTATTCAAGAGAGGGCAGGGAACACTCAATAAGCTCACAGCCCAGAGATTTATAGTAATCTGCCGCCGCCAAAACTGCCGTCTTTACATCTTCTGCAATACCCTCGCCGAAGAACTCTTTCGGAATACCGATTTTAAGTCCCGATATATCCGAGCCCACAAGAGAAGTATAACCGCCTTCTGATTTTTTGCTTGATGTTGCATCATTAAAATCATAGCCGTAAATGCCGTTCAGCACATATCCCGTGTCAAACGCCGACTTTGCGATAACGCCAATCTGGTCAAGAGAGGAGGCAAACGCTATAAGCCCCCACCTTGAAACCGCGCCGTATGTAGGCTTTAAGCCCGTAACGCCGCAGAAAGACGCGGGCTGACGAACCGAACCGCCTGTATCCGAACCGAGTGCCGCGGCGCACAATCCCGCCGCAACGCTTGCAGCCGCGCCGCCCGACGAGCCGCCTGTTACGCGGGTGGTGTCGTATGGGTTCTTAACGCCGCCGAAATATGAGGTCTGCGACGAGCCGCCCATGGCGAACTCGTCCATATTCGTCTTGCCGAGCATTACAAAATTTTCTTTTTTTAACTTTTCAATAACCGTCGCGTCATAAACGGGTACAAAATCCTCGAGCATTTTTGACGCGCAGGTCGTTTTTACGCCCTCCGTGCAGATATTGTCTTTGACCGACAGCGGAATACCGCAAAACGCGCCCGATTGCTTTTTATCAATTATTTCCTGCGCCTTTTTCGCGTCGTCAAGCGCGCTTGCTTTGCAAACGGTAATGTAACTGTTGAATTTTGCGTCTTTTTCTTCTATTTTCTTTAAATATTCTTCGGTGAGTTCAACCGCGCTGATTTTACCCGTATCAAGCGCCTCACGCATTTTAGATAAGCTCATAAATTTTCAATCCTTTCGGGAATTTTATCAAACAACCTTAGGTACAACAAAGCTGTTGTTTTTGGTGTTTTTTGCATTTTCTATGATTTTTTCGGTGGGGTATGAATTTTTGAATTCATCTTTTCTTAAATCACCGTAATCCACTGCGTCGAGCGCATAAGGCTTTTTCGAGCTGTCAAATTCGCATACCTTATCCATTAAATTTATAATAT
>CAZBXN010000062.1:0-8645 GCA_964496015.1 uncultured Lachnospiraceae bacterium
TCGCGTCAACAATTTCAAACGCTATTATCGAAGGCAGACAGGGCGAGGACGCAGTAGCAGATTTAAAGGCTGCATCAGAAGCCGAGGGCGAGGCTGACAAGGCAGAAGAAGCAGTTGAAGCAGCAGAAGAAACAGTCGCTGCCGACGTTGAAGAATAATTTATAGAAGAATAATTTATATAGGAGGAAAAAACCATGGCATTTACAGCTCAGGATGTTAAAGAATTAAGAGAAATAACAGGCTGCGGTATGATGGACTGTAAAAAAGCCCTCACCGAAACCGACGGCGACAAGGACAAGGCTGTTGAATTTTTGAGAGAAAAAGGTCTTGCAACCGCCGCTAAAAAGGCGGGCAGAATTGCTTCGGAGGGTATCGTTAAGGCTTACGTAAACGGCAATGTCGGCGTACTTGTCGAGGTAAACTCGGAAACAGACTTCGTTGCAAAGAACGACGAATTTTTAGAGTTTGTCGGCGACGTTGCAAAGACGGTTGCAGAAACAAATCCGACAGACGTAGAGGATTTAAAAGCAAAGAAATGTGGCGACACGACCGTCGGCGAGCTTCTTACGGCTAAAATCGCTAAAATCGGCGAGAATATGAATATCAGACGTTTTGCAAGAATTGAAACCTCGGGCGCAGTTGTTGAATATATCCACGCAGCAGGTAAAATCGGCGTACTTGTCGAGGCTGACGCAGAGAATAACGACGCGACAAGAGAATGTTTAAGAAACGTGGCAATGCAGGTTGCGGCGCTTAATCCGAAATACCTTTCAAGCGACGATATTCCCGAGGACTACAAGGAGCATGAAAAGGAAATCCTTATCGCTCAGTTAAAGAACGACCCGAAGAACGCTTCAAAGCCCGACAATATTATCGAAAAGATGATTACGGGTCGTCTTGCAAAGGAATTTAAAGAGGTATGTCTGCTCGAACAGGAATATGTTAAGGCTGAAAACAAGGAAAGCGTTGACAAATACGTTAAGAGCGTAGGCGGTATCACAATTAAGCAGTTCGTAAGATTTGAAACAGGCGAAGGTCTGGAAAAGAAGAACGAGAATTTCGCAGACGAAGTTGCGAACATGATAAAATAAAAAAATCAGCGGCATCAGTGAAGGCTGCGGAAAAGTTATTATATTTGAAACGTAAGCAGAAATCCACTGATTAAGTGGATTTCTGCTGTTTTATAGTATTTATATGCTGGGAGGACTTAAAAATGAGTACACAATTTGAATTAAACAAAAATCTCGCGCAAATGCTTAAGGGCGGCGTAATCATGGACGTTACGACACCCGAGCAGGCGGAAATCGCCGAAAAAGCGGGCGCGTGCGCGGTTATGGCGCTTGAAAGAATACCCGCGGATATAAGGGCTGCGGGCGGCGTTTCAAGAATGAGCGACCCGAAGATGATAAAAGGAATACAGGAAGCGGTTTCAATCCCCGTAATGGCGAAGTGCCGTATCGGTCATTTTGCCGAAGCGAGAATTTTAGAGGCGATTAAGATTGACTATATCGACGAGAGCGAGGTTCTCTCCCCCGCCGACGACAAATATCACATTGACAAGCGCAGTTTCAAGGTTCCGTTCGTATGCGGCGCGAAGGATTTGGGCGAAGCGTTAAGACGTATCAACGAGGGCGCGGCTATGATAAGAACAAAGGGCGAACCGGGTACGGGCGACGTGGTTCAGGCGGTTCGTCACATGAGAATGATGATGTCGGAAATCAGAAGAATACAGAATATGGCGAAGGACGAATTGTACGAGGCGGCAAAACAGCTTCAGGTTCCCTATAACCTCGTTGAATATGTTCACGATAACGGCAAGCTTCCCGTTGTAAACTTTGCCGCGGGCGGCGTTGCAACTCCCGCAGACGCGGCTCTTATGATGGAGCTTGGCGCAGAGGGCGTATTTGTAGGCTCGGGTATATTCAAGTCAGGCAACCCCGCAAAGCGCGCGGCGGCTATTGTTCAGGCTGTTACAAATTACACCGATTACGAGCTTATCGCAAAGCTTTCCGAGGATTTGGGCGAAGCTATGGTCGGAATTAACGAAAATGAGATTGCGCTGCTCATGGCGGAGCGTGGTAAATAATGAGAATTGGTATTTTGGCGCTTCAGGGTGCGTTTATCGAGCATAAATATATGCTCGATAAGCTCGGCGTTCAATCGTTTGAAATACGGCAGAAAAAGGATATTGAAGAACCCTTTGACGGGCTGATTATCCCGGGCGGCGAAAGCACGGTTATAGGCAAGCTTCTGCGTCAGCTCGGCTTGTTCGAGCCGATTAAGAAAATGATTGAAAATGGCATGCCCGTTTTCGGCACGTGCGCGGGACTTATCGTACTCGCGAAGGATATTGAGGGTGAGGACAGTCATATTGCGGTGATGGATATAAAAGTCCGCCGCAACGCATACGGCAAGCAAATTGACAGTTTCAGTCAGGACGCGGTGATTGAAAAAGTATCGCAGAACCCCATTCCGCTCGTATTTATCCGCGCGCCGTGGATTGAGAGCGCGGGCGATAACGTCGAGGTTCTTTGCAGATTGAACGGTCATATCGTGGCTGCGCGGCAGGACAACATGCTCGTTACGTCATTTCACCCCGAATTAACGGACGATTTGAGCTTTCATAAGTATTTTATCGGTATGATAGAAAAAAGTATATAAAATACAGAGGAGATTGCTTCTCCTCTGTATTTTTCTTTATTCCCGATTGAGGTACACACGCAGGCTTTTATCGGATTTTCGACATGTAGACAGACAATAGCTGAAAAATATACAAAATATCTTTTTTCTTTTTGTCTAAAATAATAAAATATGTCACTTGCAAATTTATGTAATATATGTTATATTTGTAATAGAGCCGTAACAAAGGCTTTGGCAACATTTTAATATACATAATGATTAAGGAGCATTTGCCATGATGAACAATTTTATAGCTGACGAAACACCGATTGTAGGACGCCTCAGCATTATCAGTATGAAGGGCTGCGAGGAAATCACGGGACGCATAGACGGATATTTAAAGCGTTTCCGCGATTATGAGGATTTTGACACCTACGTTACGCATGTCACATGTCCGAGATTCGGAACAGGCGAAGGAAAATGCGTGATTGACGAAACCGTAAGAGGTCATGACGTATATATTATATGCGACGTGTTTAATTACGGCGTGACGTATGAGATGTACGGGTTTGAAAATCACATGAGCCCCGACGACCATTTTCAGGATTTAAAGCGTATTATCGCCGCTATGGGCGGCAAGGCAAGACGCGTAACGGTTGTTATGCCGATGCTTTACGAGGGCAGACAGCACAGACGAAACGGCAGAGAATCACTCGACGCCGCGCTTATGCTCCACGAGCTTGTCAACATGGGCGTGTCGAATATCATCACCTTCGACGCGCACGACCCGAGAATTTCAAACGCTATTCCGCTTGCTGGCTTTGACGATGTTCAGCCCACGTATCAGATGATAAAAGCGCTCACCCGTGCAATTCCCGATATAAAGCTAAACAAGCAGGACACGATTGTTATTTCACCCGACGAGGGCGGAATGTCGAGATGTATGTATTACAGCGCGGTTTTAAAGCTTGACCTCGGTATGTTCTACAAAAGACGCGATTATTCAAGGCTTGAAAACGGCAAAAATCCGATTGTCGCGCATGAATATTTAGGACGCGACGTAAACGGCAAGGACGTTATAATCGTGGACGATATGATTTCGTCGGGTGAATCGGTAATTGACGTTGCGACAAATCTGAAAAAGCAGGGCGCGAAGAGAATATTTGTATTCTCGTCGTTCGGATTGTTCGTTCACGGCTTGGGCGTGTTCGACCAGGCGTATGCCGATAATGTAATTGACAAGATATTTACGACGAATTTAATATACAGAAACCCCGGCTTAAAGGAAAGAGAATGGCATTACGAGGTTGATATGTCGAAGTACATTTCGCTTTTGATTGACACGTTAAATCACGACGAAACAATTTCAAAGCTGCTCGACCCCGTCACAAAAATTCAGGCATTGGTTGAAAAGCTTGAAAGCAATCAGTAATAATTATCGGAAAGGAAAAATTATGCAGTGTGTTCTATTGGCGGCGGGATATGCGACAAGGCTGTATCCGCTGACGGAAAATATGCCGAAGGCTTTATTGAAGCTTGGCAGCAAGACAATTCTTGATATGGTTGTTGATAAAATCAGCGAGGTTACGGACATAGACAGCATCTATATTGTAACAAACGAAAAATTCCATACTCATTTTGAGGATTGGTCGAAAACGTATAACGGCGGCAAAAAAATAAAGGTCATAAACGACCATACAACGAGCAATGATAACCGTTTAGGCGCAATAGGCGACTTAAAATACGTTATTGACGGCGAAGAAATCGACGACGAAATCCTTGTTATGGCAAGCGATAATATTTTCGGCTTTTCACTTAACGATTTTGTCGGCGCATACCGCAAAAAGAACGCCGACATGATATGCGCGCACACGATTGAAAATAAAAACGAGCTTCATTCCATGGGCGTTGTGGAGCTTGATAAGGACGGAAAAGTAATAAGCTTTGAGGAAAAGCCCGAAAATCCCAAATCGGATTTGGGCGTTCCGCCGTTTTACCTGTACAGGAAAGAAACAATCCCGCTGGTGGATAAGTATTTGCTCGAGGGCAATAACCCCGACGCGCCCGGTCATTTTATACCGTGGCTTATCGGTCAGACTAACGTTTACGCATATGTGTTCGACGCGGCAAGGATTGACATAGGCACGCCCGAAAGCTACTATGAAGCATGCGAGCTTCAAAAGCAGGGCAAGCTGTTTGAAAAGAGAATATAAATGAGAAAAAGCAGACAAAAAGCTGTCATATGACAGCCTTTTTGTTAGTTTACAGAAAGTTCATAAAATTTTTCTCAAATAATATTGATTTTTTTAGTAAAAAGTGGTATATTAAATAAGATGTTTAAATAATACGGTTAAGCGTATAATTGAAAGGGGAATTTGATAATGAACAACGGAAAAAAACCGTCAACACCCGCAGATAAAATGACAACTGCGGCAGTGGTAATAGTTATACTTGCGATTTTAGCGCTCGGAGTTTGGGCGACACACAGCAAAATTGCCGACAATGTTTACCGCAACAAGGTTGAAAGCGGAAAAATACCGATGAATGTCAGTTACGCCGCAGAACAGGCAGGACAGACGATTGAGGAATATCTGACGCCCTACGGCTTGCAGGAATCGGACGAAGTAAACGGCGACACTCTGGTAAACGATTTGTACGGCTACATGACATTTGAAAATTACATCAAGATGGCAAACGAGGGTAACGAGGAAGTTCCCGAGATTGACCAGGTAATCGAGGATATGGGGCTTAAAGACAAGGTAACAAAGGACACCAAGTGGAAGGACGTTGAGCCTATAATCCCTGTCGGCAAATATTTCGGCGAGGAACAGCTTAATCAATATAAGCAGGCGTACGGTATTACCGACGAGGAAGTTACTCCCGAAACCACTTACGGAGATTTCCAGAAAATAGTTCAGGAAAAAGCCGCAAATGCAGTCAGCGCCACAAACGCTCCCGCAAATGCCGAGACAACGGCAGCTCCCGCGGCAGAATAAAATCAGAAAATTGATAACGCGCTTTGCCCGAATTGTGCGTTAAAATAATATTACGGGCAGAAAGGGTTTGATAGTATGAATGAAGAAGAAAAGAACTTAAACGAAGAAGAAACAACCGAGGTTCAGCCGGAGGAAACGGCAGAAGAAACGGTTGAAACTTCCCAAACTGTTGAAGAACCGATTGAGGAATCGGAAAACAGCGCCGAAACACCCGAGGAAATTGCCGAGGAAGCAGTGGCTGACGCGGTTGAGGCAAAATCTGCCGAAACGGTAATCGGCGGCGAGGAATCGCAGCTTGACAGCTCAGATGTAATGGCTGTAGGCGACATTACGGAGGACAATGCAGAAAAAGAAGTAACCGCAGAGGACGGTACGGTTGCCGCTGCCGCAGTAGAGGCGGAAATCGCAGAAGACGGCACTGTTACGGACGAGGCGCAGACCGCGACCGTTGCAGACGCTAAAAATCAGGCGCTTGCTAAAACTGCAGCTATTATTGTAGGCGCAGTTATACTGGCGGCGATAATTGTTCTCGGAATTATGTTCGGTCCGAAATTATTCAATAAATATAACAGGTCGGGATATGTTGACGTAAGCGGTAAGACCATCGGCGAAGTTGCCGACAATTCGGGTATGTCGCTCGAAGATTTTCTGGAAAGCTTCGGTTTGCCGAAGGATATGCCCTCGAACACGGCAGAATCCGTAGCGTATTACTTCATTCCCGCAGGCAAAATTGCGCCGATGTACAGAATGGATTTTGAAACGCTGAAAACAACCTTAGGCTTGCCTGACGAGATTACCGAGGACACACCGTGGGGCGAAGCCGAAGGCGAAGCAAAGCTCAGCAACTATGTCGGCGACCTTGACGAGTTTAAGGAAAAGTATGGCTTGGGTGATGAAATAACAGGCGATACAAAATGGAAAGAAGTCAGAAACATCGTTGACGAAAGACAGCGCGAGGAAAATAAGGAGCAGGAAAAAGAAGCGAAAAAGGCTGAAAAGGAAGCGGCAAAGAAGGCAAAGGACGACAGCAAGTCGGACGATACCGAAACAGCCGAAACCACCGAAGCTCCCGAAGAAGCTTCGGCTTCACCCGAAGCTAAAACAGAATAATACAGCAATAGTAAAGGCGATACATTGTTATAATGTATCGCCTTGTTTTTTATACAGCATATTTTGGGCTATAGCTCCGCTTATTAAATTATCCTTTTAAACTATCCGCTTTGTCTTTTATACGATTTTCAAACTCCTTAAATTCCTTGCTATTGCGCATAAAATTAAAGCTGTCCCACCTTTGCAGCTTTCGGAGCGTTCTCGCCGCCTCGCTGCTGTCAACATGACGTACTATACCGTTATTATTAAAAGTAATGCGGTCGAAAAATACCGAGGTGTACGGCAGATTTTTACCAATTTCCTCGTCAAATTTATCGCCGTGCTTTTCCGCGAGATACAAATGCTTCATTGCGTTTTCTTTGTCGTCACCGTCTATTTTTATTATGACCCTGCCGCCAGTTGCCATTTAATCACACCCTTTGTTTTAAAACAAAAAGACAGAACGCAAATAAATGTGTTCTGCCTTAGTGACTTCATGGTCTTAGTGGCTTATAAATTATAAAATTGTTTTTCCGTCTTCTGTTTTATTTTCTGGTAAATTTGCTTTTTGCCTTACCTGATTTATAAATTCTTTGAATTTTAATGTTGCGCCTACTATTTGAAAAGATATGGTCTTTATATAATTGCTGCCAGTAGGCGTGTAAGCAATAGCAATTAAATTGTAAACATTTTTCTTTTGCTTTTGTCCTATACCCGATACTCCACCTATTAAAGCGCCTGCGCCGCCAAATATAGCACCGCCTACTAATGCTCTCCCTATAGAATTTTTATTTATATATTCAATTTCTGTTTCGGAAGTTAATGCTATATCTGCTATTTGTGAATAATTTAGCACTACTGTATCGGGCGAATATGGCTTTCTTTTAGATATTTCCAAATTATTATCATAAAGAGTAATATTTATAGGAATACCTTTGCTAAATCCATTTAGCCCCTCGTGCATTGCAAAATTAAAACTCGGTTTTCCTTTTTTAGATGTGCTGAAAAGCGGCATAAAACCTCACCTTCATATTTAAAAAATTGTTATATAAATATTATAGCACATCTTTATTACATTTGCAAGCGTAATATCAGGCATTGCCGTACCGTTTTCCCATTTTGATATTGCCTGCGGTGAAATGTTTAAATATTCCGCAAGCTGTTCCTGCGTTATTCCGTGTTCCTTGCGAAGTTTTTTGATTTTTAATCCAATATCCATAATTGTACTCCTTGTAAAAATTATTTAACAGCGCTGTTAGTGATTATATTTTAACATAAGAACGCGAAAAATAACATATTAAATATGGATAGTTAAATATCAACCGCAAGTTGAATTGATGTTTTTTCCCGAAATCCCACAAAAAAGAAGCCTTTGCGGAATGGGTAGAAGCTAAACAGTGACGGCAGATACAATACCTTTAGCGCATTATATGTACCGAAACCGTTTACATTCCGTATCGGCTTCATTTTTGTTTTTCAGCGACTATTTTGCATAGTCAACGGCTCGCGTTTCCCTGATAAGGCTGACCTTAATCTGACCGGGATATTCAAGCTCGCTTTCAATTCTCTTGACGATTTCTTTCGCTACAAGCACCATGCCGTCGTCTTTAATCTGCTCGGGCTGAACCATAATTCTGATTTCGCGTCCCGCCTGAATAGCAAACGACTTTTCAACACCGTCAAATCCGTTGGCAATTTCCTCAAGCTTCTGTAAACGCTTGATATATGTTTCGAGATTTTCGCGTCTTGCGCCCGGGCGCGCCGCCGAGATAGCGTCGGCTGCCTGAACAATACAAGCGACAAGTGTCTGAGCCTCGACATCGCCGTGATGCGCCATGATAGCGTGAATTACATCTTTGTTTTCATGGTACTTCTTAGCAATATCTGCGCCTATTGTAACGTGAGAACCTTCAACCTCGTGGTCAACGGCTTTACCAATAT
>CAZBXN010000063.1:0-8446 GCA_964496015.1 uncultured Lachnospiraceae bacterium
TTTTGGAAGGAAAGATAGTCAGAGCTGTCAAGGGCGGCGTAATCGCGCTGACGGACGGTTCGCAGGTATTTATTCCGGCGCGTCAGGCATCAGAACGATTTGTTCAGGACCTTCAGAGCCTTGTTGGCACAACGGTAAATTACAAAATTATCGAGATTGACGACAGAAGAAAACGCGTTATAGGCTCGGTAAGAGTGCTTTTGGAGGCTGCAAGAAAAGAAAGAGAAGACAAGTTCTGGGCGGACGCGGAAGTCGGCAAGAGATACCAGGGTACGGTAAAATCGCTTACATCTTTCGGCGCATTTGTTGACATTGGCGGCGTAGACGGTCTTGTTCATATAAGCGAGCTTTCATGGAATAAGATTAAGCACCCGTCGGAGGTCGTAAAAGAAGGCGACGTTCTTGATGTTTATATTAAGGACTTAAATCCCGAAACAAAGAAAATATCGCTCGGATTTAAGAAGGTTGAGGACAACCCGTGGGTAATCGCGCAGTCAAAGCTGAATGTCGGCGACGTTGTAAAATGTAAGATTGTACGCATGATGCCGTTCGGCGCGTTTGCGGAAATCATTCCGAATGTTGACGGCCTTATTCATATTTCGCAGATTGCTGACAGAAGAATAGGAAAGCCCGAGGACGTTCTTACAATAGGCGAAGAGGTTGAAGCTAAGATTACTGATATAAATTGGGAGGATAAGAAGATTAGCCTTTCAATCCGCGCTCTTATTCCTGTTCCCGAACCCGAGGAGAAGGAAGAAGAGGTTGAAGAGGAAGTAGTTCCGCAGAAGGTGGAAACGCTTGTTTATTCAACAGACCCCGAGGTTGAGGTAGAGGAAGCTATAGAAATTGAACCTGCCGAAGCGGAGGAAGCTCCTGCTGAAGAGGCACCCGCAGAGGAAGCGCCCGCCGAGGAGGCTCCTGCTGAAGAAGCTCCCGCGGAAGAAGCGGCGGCAGACGCTGAATAATCGTACATTTAAGGCTGTGCTTTGCCTATCCTAAGGTATGGTCTTGAATAATAAAAATCCAACAGTAAACTGTTGGATTTTTTTTATTTTTTGACTATGTTGTTTTTGTATTCGCGCGGCGATATGCCGTAAACGCTGTGAAACATTCTGTTGAAGGTTCTCAGGCTTTCAAAACCTGCAAGCTGGCTTATGGTAAGAATGGTTTCCTCCGTGCTTCGTATAAGCTTTGACGCGTATTCGACGCGGATAAGCCCGAGATAATTCCTTAAATTTATTTTCAGCTTATTTGAAAAAATCTTTGAAATGTAACATTCGCTTACATTAAATTGTTTTGCAAGCATTTGGCGCGTTATATCCTCGGTAAAATGCTCCTCTATGTAGTGAACTATTTTATATGTTATGTCGCTGACGGGCATCTTATCGGCTTGAACGGGCTGGATAATTTCCATTAAATACGACATAATGACGCATGTCCATGAAAAATTAGCCGTAAAATTTTCGTTTCTGTCTATCATACAAAACGCTGTTTTCAGCTTGTCATGTATGAGCGAGCGGTTTATAACGGGATTTTTGATATGCAGCTTGTCGAGGTTCGGAAAAAGCGTTCCGAACAGCGTCGGCGCGCACAGAATAATTAAAATATCCGAATTTTTGTTCCTTAAACCGTCATAGGAATGTATCGTATCGGGGAATATAACGGCGGCGTCGCCTTCGTTTATCTGATACGATTTATTGTCCATGGAAAACGCCTGAACCCCTTTATATGCGTATATAATTTCAACATATTTGTGCATATGGAGCGGGAAATTCAGGTCATAACCGTTTCGTATAATCGTTAAATCCTTAGGTCTTACCTCATATAACGGCAGCATTTCAATCAGCTCCTTACAGTATACTTTTTGTCCGTTTTCTTCTTTAATATGACTATCATTATAGCACGCTAAATGATATAATGCAAGTAATATAAAATATTTTATAAGAGGAGGAGCAAAAAATATGAAAAAGAAATTTATTTCAGCGGTATTGTCGGCGGCGGTTGCGGTATCTGCCGCGCCTGTAATGCCGATTACAGCGGGAGCGGCTGATACACTGCCGTATCAGGACACCTCGCTTTCGTTCGAGGAACGCGCGGCAGACCTCGTATCGCGCATGACGCTTTCAGAAAAAGCGGCACAGACGGGCAGAAGTGCGCCCGAGATAAAGCGGCTCGGCGTGAGCAAATACAATTATTGGCGCGAGGGTATTCACGGCGTGGCGCGTCAGGGCGTTGCGACAAGCTTTCCGTCAAGCCTTGCCATGTCAAATACATGGGACAGACAGCTTATGTATGACGTTATGGATATAACCTCAACCGAAGCGCGCGGAAAGAACAACAAAACCGATTTGTCATATTGGAACCCGACCATAAATATGGCTCGCGACCCGCGCTGGGGAAGAAACGAGGAAAGCTACGGCGAAGACCCGTATCTTACGTCAGAGCTCGGCAAAAAAGCGGTTGAGGGAATGCAGGGAGATGATGAAAAATATCTTAAGGTGATTTCAACCTTAAAGCATTTTGCTGCGAATAACGTCGAGGGCGAGCGTCAGAGAGGAACGTCAATCATGACCGACAAAACGCTTCACGAATACTACACAAGAGCGTTTAAGGATATAATTGAAAGCTCAGACCCTGCGTCCGTCATGAGCTCGTACAACGCCGAAACTATAAGCAGAAACGACGAAACGATAGTTGATTACATAGCCTCTTCGGCGAACAAGTATCTTCTTACGGATTTACTCAGACGCTCGTGGGGATTTTCGGGCTATGTCGTAGGCGACTGCGGCGCGTTTGAAAATTTATATACGCAGCCGTCGCTGAGAGAGAACCTCGGCAAAACCTTTTTCCCCGATACCGACTATAAGAATATAACAAAGGAAATGACCATTTCAACCGCGTTTAACGCGGGCGGCGACTTGGACTGCGGCAGCGCGGCGCAGTCAAGCGTTTACAATTCGGTCGGTCAGGGCTATATGAGCGAGGACACGCTCGATATTGCGCTTTACAGACTGTTCCTCGCGCGTATGAAAACGGGTGAGTTTGACGGCGACAATATCAAATACAGAGATATAAATAAAAATGTTATAGAAAAGGACGAGCACGTTCAAAAGGCGGAGGAAGCGGCTGAAAAGAGCTGGGTTCTTCTGGAAAACAAAAACAACGCGCTCCCGATAAAGAGCGATGTCACGAAAGTAGCCGTTGTCGGAAATCTTGCAAATCAAGTGATACTCGGCGATTACAGCGGCGAACCGACAAAGAACACAACCCCGATTGAGGGCATTACTGCGGAGCTTAAAAAACTAAATCCCGACGTAGAGATAAATTACCTCGGAAATATTACGGACGACACAAAGCTGCTGAGTATTAAGAGCATAAACCTTGTTTTAAAGGACGGAACGAAGAAAGCCGTTGATTTGACAAAGGCTGAAAGCGTTACGGGCATGACTTTATCAAACGGCATATTTACAGATGTTACGCCAAAGGCAAGCGCGGTTATAAGGAACGTGAACTTTAAAGACGTTGTAAGCGTTGAGTCTGAAATGGCGGCTGTAAGCGGAATGGGCGGCTCGCTGAATATCGCGTACGGCGCGGGCGGACCTGTTGTTGCGTCGGTCAAATCGGCAAGCGGCGACGGATACACTGTATGCACAGGCGATTACACAGGCGAGGACGGCGGCTATAACGCTACGGCGGACATGAGCATTTCCATAAGCGCAAATGCGGAGAAATTCAGCGTAGACGCGTATAAAACCCAGCTTGACGAGGCTGATTATATTATCGCTTATGCGTCCACAATTCCCGGCAAGGGCGGTGACGCGAGCGAGTCAAACGACAGAAAATCAATAGCCATGCCCGAGCATGAAAGCCATGTGCAGGCTTTGGCTGACGCGGGCAGCTATGCTAATAAGACAATTGTCGCAATGTCAACGGTAGGTCAGATGGACGTAAATCCGTTCAAGGACAAGTGCGCGGCAATACTTTGGACGTCATATAACGGTCAGACGCAGGGCGAGGCTTTGGGAAAGGTGCTGACGGGCGTGGTTAATCCGTCGGGCAGACTGAGCACGACGTGGTATAATCCCGCAGACCTTGAAACCATGAAGCTCGGCTCAGAAAGAATAAAAGACGATACAATCGGTGCGCAGTATTGGTACACAAGCTATGAAATCGCGCAGGATGACAATTACCCGGGCAGAACGTATCAGTATTATTCGGGCGACGCAGTTTATCCGTTCGGTTACGGAAAGAGCTATACCGATTTTGCAATTTCAAATATCCACGCGGACAAAACAAGCGTTGACGCAAACGGAACAGTCACAATAAGTGCGGACGTGGAAAATACGGGCTCAGTTGCAGGTACGGCAATACCGCAGCTATACGTAACAGTTCCGAATGCGGACGGAAAGACTTTACCGTTAAAGCAGCTTAAAGGCTTTGAAAGAGTGAATTTGAACGCGGGCGAAAAGAAAAACGTTAATTTTGCGCTTAACGTTGCCGACGTTAACTTCTATGACGAGCAGACAATGAAAAACTATGTCGTTGACGGCGAATATACCGCAAAAGTTGCCGCAAATGCGGACGACGCGGGAGTAAGCGTTAAGTTTAATGTAACGGGAACGCTGTCGGACGCACTGAAGAACGTTACGGCTGTACCCTCGGGCATAAGACTGACGGGCATTAAGGACGGCGAAAATGTAACGCCCGCAGGCGAAATCAATGCAAATGTGTCTGCCGCTCTTGCAAACGATTATGTTATAAACGATTTATCGGCAGACGGTCTGACGGTCACGTATTCAAGCTCAAAACCGAGCGTCGCGTCCGTAAGCGGCAGCGGAATTGTTACGGCGGGAACGACAGAGGGAACGGCAGTAATTACCGTTTCGGCAGCAAAGGACGGAGTGACAAAAACTACATCATTCCCCGTGGTAACGCAGTTAAAGGACAAAATAGCGGACGGGAAAAAGGCTGAAATGCTCGCGGAACTCGAAAACGCGTATAAAGCGTGCTACGCGCCGTCTTACAGCGAGGAAAACTACGCGAAAATTACAGACATATATACAAGCTGCAAGGAAAATATAGAAAACAGCATTGTTTCGGACGAATGTGAAAGCCTTCTTGCGGCGGCGTTAAAGGAAATTGCGGCAGTGCCTGTCAATGAAATGAAAATAAAGAATGCAAAGGACGGCAAAATCACCGTTACCGTTCCGTATGAGAGCGCGGCGCTTATCGAGGCAAAATACAGCGAAAACAAGCTTGTATCGGTAAAGGCGCACACAATCACGGAAAAGGGCGATATTACGCTTGAAGGCTATAATGAGAACGACGAAGTTACGCTTATGCTCTGGAACAGCATGGATAAGATGATGCCGCTGCTCCCGTCGGTTCATCATAAATATAACGCGCCTGTTAAGATGAATGAAATATTATTCGACTTCGGCGCGGAGGAATTTAATTCGTTCTATGACACAGCCGACGGTCAGGCGCTTACGAGCGGAACAGGCATGGACGGCATAGGCGGCTGGGCAGCGGAAGCAAAATCAAAAAGCGTAGAATATAACGATAAGACATATACTTTCACTAAAGGCTTAAAGGGCGGACAGGGCAATACAACAAGACGCTGCGTATATTTCACGCCCGAGTCGGACGGCATGGTAACAGTGTTCTTCAATGCTGCAACAGACAGAAAGGTTATTGTAAAGCAGGGCGACACAGAAACAGAGAAACTCGGCGACGGAAACGATTTGACTGTATTGGAGGCAAAGGTAACTGCAAATCAGCCTGTATATATTTACGGCGGCGGTCAGAATAAGACAATTTACGGAGTGCTGTTCAGCACCTCGGGAACAATAACTCCCGCAACACCTAAGCCGACAGACGAGCCTATGCCCGAAATAGGCAAAACGGATAAGTTGGAGGTTGAGGACTATTTAAAAACATGGCCCGAGCCCGCAGATAAGCGTATTACAACAAGCGAGGTTGCCGCCGCAAGCAACGGCAAGGTTGTTGACAACACCAAGGACGGCGACATAATATACATGGGAACGCGCAAGGTTGACAATCTCGCGGGAATAGAGGTTATGGCAGGTACAAAGGAGTCAAGCGCGGCGGTTGAATTCTTTGCGGTTGATATGACGGGACGTGATATTACGTCAATGTCGCAGTCGGACGTTAACGCGCTTCTGACGGCGGATAACAGCATAGGTAAAACGAAGCTTGAAGCAAGCAACGGTTGGAACAACTTAAAGAGCGTCACGGCGCGCGTTAAGACCGATAAGAGCGGTATTATGGGTATATTTATGAAATGCTCCACGGGCGCGTCATACTGCGGTAATTTCGATTATATAAGCCTTATGTACGCGGCAGGCGCAGACGGGAACAATATATCAATCGCGGAGTCTGACACAACCGACTGGAACG
Organism: uncultured Lachnospiraceae bacterium; assembly: GCA_964496015.1. GTDB lineage: Bacteria > Bacillota > Clostridia > UBA1381 > UBA1381 > JALEPO01. The sequence goes on from CAZBXN010000063.1 coordinate 6,421, forward strand.
GCGCAAAGGTCGCGATTAAGGACAACAAGCTTTTGCAGGTTGTGGGCGAGGGTGAAATTTTGGATAAAACGCCCGAATACTATGCCGAAAGCGAGCTTGCCGACGGCGACACGCCTGTAATGAACTGTATGGCGTCGGACGGCGAGGAATTGTATATCGGCTGTAATAACGGCTATGTAATAATCATGACCTCGTGCCCGAAATGCACAAAGGTTAAAAAGGTATGTGATTTTGACATAACCTCGGTTTCACATGAGAACGGTAAGCTCACTGTATCAAACGGTGAGAATACCGCGGAATACAGCATTTAACTCTCTCCAAATATAGAAAAAGCAGAGGAACAGCATTAAAATGACTGTTCCTCTGCTTTTGCGTTTGTTTTTTTATTTGTACATATGAATTTTGCGTAAACCGTTATATATTTTATTTCCTGCGGGAAGCTGTTTTATTTCGTCCTCGGACAGAATTAAGAGCTTGAATACAAGGAAGAAATATACCAGAGCCGCGATAAATATCGCAATCACGGTTGAAATTAAATTCATAATAAATCCCGTTCCGAGAATAAGGGAACAGCCCTTATATACCAGAATTGCCGCAATTCCCATTGAAACGCCCGCAATAAGAGGTTTTATAAAATATTTCATGGCGGGCATTTTAAGCGAGCAGTTTTTGGCAAGCACCGCAAAGCAAATCACGCAGGAAATGAACTGGCACGCGATTGAGCTTATAGCCGCGCCGTAAATGTTAATTGACGGTATGCGGATAAGCAGTACGTTTAGTATAATTTTCGCCGCGCAGCCGAAGAGTAAGCTTACAGCAGGCGTATATATTTTTCCGACTCCTTGCAGAGCTCCCGTTGCCGTCTGCGCAAGCGCGGCGAATATCAGCGATATTGAAACGAGCTGTAATAAATCGTATCCGTCGGGCGTGTGGAAATATATAATTTTATAAATCGGCTCTGCGAGCGTGATAAGTCCTATCGCGCACGGAAGAATAATAAGTATTGAAATCAGCATTGAATAGTTGATTTTTGAAGACGCTTCCGCATAGTCCTTAACCGCAAGCGCGCCCGCGATTGACGGCACAAGCACCGTCGCAAACGCAAAGTTTACCGCGAGCGGCATATTGTAGAGAATGTCGCTTTTTGAAAGCAGTCCCGAAAGACGCGTAATTTCCTGTGTTATTTGCTTGGCGGTCGGGTTTATAATTTCCGATACCGAACCGTGAGCGGGAATGAGATTTGCGAAAGCTATTTCAATTCCTCGGCTTATTGTAGCCGTGTCTATAACGCGGTTTATCGCAGTTATAACCGAGCCGAGCGATATGGGTATGCTTACCATAAGTATGCCTATCATCAGCCGTTTTCCCGATATTGACAGTGTTTCGCCCGTTGAATTTTCTATATTTTCCTTTATTCCGCTTTTGCGTTTGCAGTAGAAATACACAAGATACAAAAGGCTTATAACCGTCGCGACAGATGTCGCAAAATTCGCCCATGACGCCATAAACGGAACTTTGTTGGGGTTGCTGTCCGAAATAAGGAATACGGACGCGTAAACGAATACGATTGTCAGCGTACATTTGAAAATTTGTTCCAAAATCTGCGAGTTGCTTGTCGCTTTCATGTTTTTCATGCCCGTGAAATATCCGCGTATAACGGATGATACGCAAACGAAGAACAGCGACGGCGCAAGCGCGCGCATTACGTACTGCGAGCCTTCAATGTGAATTACATACCGCGCGAATATGTCCGAGCCGAAGAACAGCACAAATGCCGCCGCAAGACCTATAACCGAAAACAATGTAAGCGCGGTTTTGAAAATTTTGTGCGCGCCCTTGTAATCGCCCAAGGCTATTCTTTCGGAGGTCATTTTGGAAATCGCGTTCGGAATACCAACCGATGAAATAGCCAACAGAAGAGTGTAAATCTGAAAGCCGACGTTGTAAAAGCCAAGCCCCTCGTCGCCGAAGCCGTCAATGTTTGTAATGACCATTTTATATACCGCTCCGAACAGCTTAACAAGTA
>CAZBXN010000064.1:0-8329 GCA_964496015.1 uncultured Lachnospiraceae bacterium
CCGTCGTTTATGGGACTTGAGGGCGAAAGCCTTAACCCCCAATACAGCGCGAATGAATTTTTGACGAGAATAAACCTGATGAAAGGCTATAAATTCCCCGAATACGACACGCCTGTTTATATAGGTAAAAACGTCGCGGTTCTCGGCGGCGGAAATGTTGCTATGGACGCGGCGAGATGCGCAAAGCGTCTTGGCGCGGAAAACGTGTACATTGTATACCGCCGCGGCAAAGAAGAACTTCCCGCAAGAAAAGAGGAGGTTATGCACGCGGAAGAAGAGGGTATTATATTTAAGCTTTTGCAGAACCCGACAAGATTTATCGGCAACGAGGACGGCTGGCTCACGCAAATGGAAGTTATCAAAATGGAGCTTGGCGAGCCCGACGCAAGCGGCAGACGCAGACCTGTTCCGATTGAGGGCAGCGAGGAAATCCTCGATATTGACACTGCCGTTGTCGCAATCGGTCAGACACCGAACCCGCTTATCAGAAAGACCACAAAGGGTCTTGACACAAATAAGCGCGGCTGTATCATAGCCGACGAGGAAACGGGCAAGACCTCGAAAGACCATGTATACGCGGGCGGCGACGTCGTAACGGGCGCGGCTACCGTAATACTTGCCATGGGCGCGGGTAAAGCGGCGGCAGAGGCGATTGACAAAGAATTGCAAGGTTAAAATAGAAAAAAGAATGTCATTTTATATGATATTCTTTTTTTTCTATTGCAATATTTTTTTTGTTGTGATAAAATTACAATATATTATTTAATTATAGGGAGAGAGCTATGAAAAAAATAATCACATTGGGGTTGACCTTATCGTTGGTTTTGCCGTCGCTGCCTGTTATATCGGCGGAAAACGATACGGAAACGATAAGCTACAACTATTCCTACGACCGGACTAACGGTTACGAAAAATCAAACGCGCACATTCGTCAAATGGAAAAGCTTGACCGCGGACTTGTTGCGGTTAAAAGCGAAAACGGCGTTTATTTATCATGGAGGCTTTTTGACAGCGAGGACGCAATTTACGGCAGTGCGGACAGCAACGTCGAGTTTGTCGTTTACCGTGACGGCGAGGAAATTGCTGTTGTGAAGGGCAAAACGAACTACACCGATAGCACCGCAGGTCAAAACTATACTGTTGCGCCGATAATTAACGGTGTGGAATGGCCGCAGTGCAAGTCTGTAACCGTAATGGACAATAACTATTTTGATATTCCGCTTGTAAAGCCCGAGGACGAAACTATTGACATGGGCGGAACGCCGACGGTAAAATCGTTTTCACCAACCGACTGCTCCTGCGGTGATGTTGACGGCGACGGCGAATATGAAATTATTGTCAAATGGGTTAGCAATGAATGTGATGTAGGAAACGGCGGATATTCGGGCACGGTGCGTTTTGCGGCATATAAGCTCGACGGTACAAAGCTATGGGATAATGACATAAACTTAGGCAAAAACGTGTATTCCAGCGCACATACTGTTCAGTTCCTTGTCTATGACTTTGACGGCGACGGCAAGGCTGAAATGATGTGTCAGACTTCGCTCGGCTCAAAGGACGCTAAGGGCAGGTATGTGTCGCATAGTGCAAAGGCTGATACCGTTGTTGTGGAGACAGATAAGAAAATCGCGGAATATACTGACGAGGAAAATGCAGCCGCCGATTTTAACGGCTATGACAGAAAAGTGACAGGAGAGGAATTTTTGACGGTATTTAACGGCGAAACAGGTGCGGCGATTGACACGATTGATTTGCCGACCACGCGCGGCGGCAGCAACGGCGAGCAATACGGCGACGATTTCGGCAACCGTTCAAACCGCTTTGTAGCCGACGTGGCGTATCTTGACGGCGTAAAGCCATACGCGGTATATCTGCGCGGTTACTATTTCGGCAAAAACGGCAGACAACGCACAAGTATAGCAGGTATCAGCTTTGACGGTGAAAGACTTTCGCCCGACTACCGCTTTGACACTCAAACCGGGCAGCCGGGATATTATGACGGCGCATACAATTTTGTCGGCAACGGCAACCACAACTGCACTGTTGCCGATGTAGACAATGACGGCAAGGACGAATTTATCACAGGCGCATTGTGCATGGAGGTTAAGGACGACAATACCTTTAAACCACGTTGGTGTACGCATAAGGAACATGGCGATGCGCTGCATATAGGCGACTACGACCCGACACACCTCGGACTTGAATTTTTCACAGTCCACGAGGACGGCGACAAGGATAATGCCGAGGGCGGATACGGATATACAAATTCACAGGGCGCATGGTGCGATTTTGGTATGTCGGTAATAGACGCGGATAACGGCGATATAATATTCCACAAAGGAAACACAAAGGATACGGGCAGAGGCGTAATGGCGAACACAGGCTCGGGCGGATATTATCAGATAACTGGTGTTGGAGATTATCAGTGCAACGGCGGTACGAATTTTACAAGTACAAACAACGGTGCGGGCTCGAATTTCCGTATATTCTGGGACGGCGACGTTTACGACGAGCTTTTGGACGGCAGAAATGTATGGACAAATGTTAATAATAGATATGTTTGGGATCAAATATCTATTACTTCTTGGAATGAAAATACTAATTCTATCAGTAGTATTTTTGATGTTCCTGATGATTGTACAGCAATAAACGGAACAAAAGCAAACCCTGCATTGCAGGCGGATTTATTCGGCGACTGGAGGGAGGAACTCGTTTATCCGACAACAGATAATACAAAATTAAGAGTGTTTACGACCACAACGCCGACAAATTATAAAATCAAAACGCTTATGCACGACCCCGTTTACCGAAGCGGCGTTGCGGCAGAGCAGACAGCGTACAATCAGCCGCCGCATGTGGGCTTTTATATGGGTAAGGAGGATTTTCTCGATACGAAGCTTATAAAAGATGACGGAAACCAAACAAGCGGAAACGAAAAAACAATTACCGCGTCAAAGGCAAGGAATGAAATAGGCAAAAGCTTTAATGAGACAAAAGAAAATAACGTATATCTAAATTATTATTCGGATTTATGGGGACTGGCGTATTTCGGATTTCAGAATATAACGGATTTTGACCCGAACGAGATAATAAAAGCTGAAATTAAATTTACTCCGACAGGCAAGGCATCTGTAGGCAGACCGTTTACCTTTAATCTTCTGCAATCAGACAATAGCTGGCAAGAGGGAACGGTTAAAGGAACGCAGCAATATCCAAGTATTAGCAGCAATACCATATTGTCGCAAAAATTCAATACTACCAGCATAAAGACAAATGAAGAACTTGTGTTTGATATTACGGACTATGTAAAAGGCTTTGCAGCAGGTACAACGGAAATATCAATAATAGCGGCGGTGTCGCCCGATACAGTTAAAAATGTTGGAGCTGCGGATTTGTATATTACAGATACGCCAAAAATGGTTTTAACCGTAGCCGCCTCCGCAACACCCGACCCGAATAAAACACCGCGTCCGACGCATAATCCCGGTACGACAGATAAACCCATAGTAAGCTCACCGCCGACTGCAACGCCAACGCCGACAGCAACGGCAACGCCGCCTGTTATCAGCAGTAAAATTATTTCTGTAGCGGACTATGATTTTGCAGGTCAAATAGCGAAAATTACTGCGCTCAAAAGCTGGGAAAACGTTTCGGTAATATTTGCGGCGTATGACGCAAAAGGCAGATTTACGGGCTTGGTTCAAAGACAAATAAATTTGTCAAAGGGCGATAATGACATATACGCGGACGAGAATTTAAACAGCGTTGAATGTCTGGAAAATGCGCATACGGTTAAGGTTTTCGTGTGGACGTCGCTTGAAAATCCCGAACCGCTCGCCTCGGCAAGACTGTTTTCGGAAGAAAATTAAGGCAGTTTTTCAAAAAAATACTTGCATTTTTCACTGAAATATATTACAATATAAATATGTGTATAACTACAAAAGACTGAGGAGGATTATATTATGATTACAGCAGGCGATTTCAGAAACGGCAGAACCTTTGAATTTGAGGGAAACGTATATCAGATTGTTGAATTTCAGCACGTAAAACCCGGTAAAGGAGCAGCGTTTGTAAGAACAAAGCTAAAGAATATTATTAACGGCGGCGTTGTTGAAAAGACTTTCAGACCTACCGAGAAATTCGAGGAAGCGCGTATCGAGAGAAAGGATATGGCGTATTCTTACGGTGACGACGATTTCTATCATTTCATGGATAACGAAACCTTTGATATGCTCGATATTGCAAAGTCGGAAATTGAAGAGGAAATGAAGTTCGTTAAGGAAAACGACGTATGTAAGGTAATGTCCTATAAGGGCAACGTATTCGGCGTTGAGCCCCCGACATTCGTTGAGCTCCAGATTACCGACACAGAGCCCGGCTTTGCGGGAAACACTTCGACAAACGCTACAAAGCCCGCAACACTCGAAACAGGCGCAACCATTCAGGTTCCGCTGTTCGTTGACGTAAACGAGGTTATAAGAGTTGACACGAGAACGGGCGAATATATGGAGCGCGTTACAAAGTAAGGAGAAATATATGGAAAATTTATCTCAAAAGGTTTCATATTTAAAGGGATATGCGGAAGGGCTTGAAATAAGCCCGAAAAGCGACGAGGGCAAGCTGATAACCAAAATGCTCGACGTTCTTGAGGAAATGGCTGAAACAATCGAGGATTTGGAGTGCGCTCAGGCGGACACGGACGACATAATAGACGAGCTTGACGAAACGGTTTTTGCGTTGGCTGACGATTTCTACGGCGACGACCTTGACGACTATGATGATGTCTATGACGGCGAGCTTGACGATTACGACGACTATGATGATTATGACGACTACGACGACGAGGACGATTATTTTGAAATACAGTGCCCGAATTGCGGCGAGGACGTCATGGTTGACTTCGATATGATTGACGGCGATAACGCCATAGTGTGCCCGAACTGTCATGAGGAAATTGAGCTTGAACTCGAATTTGACTGCGATTGCGGGGACGACGATTGCGGACACCACAAAAACTAAAACAAAAGGAGCTGTAAATCAGCTCCTTTTTTACGGATAGGAGAAACGCGCATGAAAGGCTTATATATTCACATACCGTTTTGCGTAAAAAAATGCCGTTACTGCGATTTTGTGTCGTACACGAACCGCGAAACGGCATTTCATGATTATATTTCCTCGGTAATTGAGGAAATGGACGAATACGCGGACAGTGAGATTGATACCGCGTTTATAGGCGGCGGAACGCCGACGGTTTTGCCTGCCAAAGAAATAAAACGGCTTTTGGACGCGTGTTTTAAGAAATTCAAATTTTCTACCGATTATGAGTTTACGGCTGAGGCAAACCCCGGGACGCTTGACGCGGATAAAATCCGCGCGTTAAAGGACGGCGGCGTAAACAGAATAAGTGTCGGAGCGCAGTCTTTTAATGACGGGGAGCTTAGAAAAATCGGGCGAATACACGACGCGAAAACGGCATATAATACTATTTGGAAATTATCGGAAGCGGGCTTTTCAAACATAAATATTGACCTTATGACCGCGCTTCCCGACCAAACCATGGCAAGTCTTGCAAATACGCTTGACGCAGCCGTAAAGCTGCCTGTAACGCATATCAGCGCGTACAGCCTGATAATTGAGGACGGAACACCGATAGCTGAGGAATATAAAGAGGGAAAACTGAATTTGCCCGACGAGGAAACAGACCGCAAAATGTATGAATATACGGTTAAAACGCTTAAAAAGAACGGATTTAATCAATACGAAATTTCAAATTTTGCAAAACAGGGCTATGAATGCCGTCATAATATAAAATACTGGCAATGCAGAGAATATATCGGGCTCGGCGCGGCGGCTCATTCGTTTTTAAACGGCAGACGGTTTTACAATACCTCGGATTTAGAAAAATATATATCGGGAAACAGGCATACAAACGATATTATAACGCTTACGGAGCAGGATAAAATATCGGAATTTATGATTATGGGGCTCCGCATGAACGTGGGAATAAGCGAAAATGAATTTAAAAGCCGTTTCGGAAAGAGTATAGACAGTGTGTATAAACGGGAGCTTGACAAATTCGTAAAATACGGATTTTTAATAAGACAGGGCGGCTTTATACGCTTTTCCGATAAAGGCAGAAATGTGTCAAACTCAATTCTCTGCGAATTTGTATAGAATTTATGAACAATTTGTGAAATATGAAAAAATCGCTTGACAATACAGTAAAATGGTGGTATTCTATCATTGTTAGCACTCAAAGGATATGAGTGCTAACAAGAAAATGCCTAAGGGGAGAGGAAAATGGACTTAAACGACAGAAAAAAGAAAATCCTTCAGGCAATTATTGACGAATATATCGGAACAGCTGAGCCCGTGGGTTCAAGAGCAATATCCAAAAAGGAAAATCTCGGGCTTTCGAGCGCGACAATCCGAAACGAAATGGCGGATTTGGAGGAAATGGGCTATTTAATCCAGCCGCACACTTCAGCGGGACGAATACCGTCGGACGAGGGGTACAGATTTTACGTAAATTCCCTGATGAAGCGGTATCAGCTCGGAATGGAAACAATAGCGAATTTGCAGCAGGCGCTGTTGGAGCGCGTAAACCAGCTTGACAAAATTATTAAAAACGCTGCGATTATCGCGTCTGCGCTTACCGATTACACGACGGTCGTAACCGCGCCGTCGCATAACGGAGAGGCAATCAGAAAAATTGATTTGGTTCCGATAGGCGCGGATAAGGTAATGCTTATAGTTGTTACCAACACGGTTCAAAATCAGATTATGACGATTGATATTGACGACAGAACCTGCAAGAAACTGGCGGAGCTTTTAAACAAAAATCTGGCGGGGATTGAGGCGGACAAAATCAATTTTGATATGATACAGCATATGCAGTCGGAGATTGAAAGCAAACTCGCGCTGCACCCGAAAGTGCTGATAAGCATACTGAATTTTGTATATGAAACAATCGCGTCAATGGAGGAAACGGAAATCTATGTAAATAACGCGAAGTCCATTTTGAAATATCCCGAATACGCCGATATTTCAAAGGCGCAGGAGTTATTCGACTTGCTGGAAGATAAGGAAAGCCTTAAAAAGCTAATAAACGCATCTGACGGCAAGGGCGTAAGCGCGAAGATAGGTAAAGAAAACGATTTTGAAATTTTGAAGGACTGCTCGCTTGTGACGGTAAATTATTCGCTCGGCGACAGACCTGTCGGCAAGCTCGGCGTAATAGGTCCCAAACGAATGAATTATGCAAAGGTGTTTGCAAGTCTTGATATAATTTCAAACGAAACAGATAAAATGCTGAGGCATTACGTCGGCATGGACTATGAATAATCAGAGGTGATAGAATGAATAAGGATAATATAAAGGAAGAAATCGAGGAAATTGAAGAAACGGAAGAAGCGGAGGAAACCGCGGAAACCGAAGAAAAAGCGGAAGAAGCCGTGAAATCCAAGGAAGAGGAGCTTGAAGAAAAGCTAAAGGAACAGACGGATAAATATATGCGTCTGTACGCCGAATTTGACAACTTCCAGAAGCGTTCGCAGCGCGAAAAAGAAGCGCGTTACGCCGACGCGGTGATTGATGCGGCGGCGGCAATACTGCCGATAGGCGATAATTTGGAGCGCGCTCTGCAAACCGAGGTAGAATCCGAGGACGCAAAAAAGCTTAAAGAGGGCGTTGAAATGGTTATGAAGCAGTTTAACGAAACGCTTGAAAAGCTTAACATAAAGCCCATTAAAGCCGAGGGCGAGCAGTTCGACCCAAATCTGCATAACGCCGTTATGCACATTGAGGACGAAACCATAGACGATAACACCGTTGTCGAGGACCTTATGAGAGGTTACATATACAAGGATAACCGAGTAGTAAGGCACAGCATGGTGAAGGTGGCAAACTGACTTGTTAAAATCCGATAGGTCATCAATCTATTAAAACAAATTCAAATTATATAAATTCAAGGAGGAAAAAATCATGGGAAAAATTATAGGCATAGACTTAGGCACAACAAACAGCTGCGTAGCCGTAATGGAGGGCGGTAACCCGAACGTTATTACTAACAGCGAGGGCGCGAGAACAACTCCGTCAGTAGTCGCATTCCAGAAAGACGGCGAGAGAATTGTCGGTCAGGTTGCAAAGCGTCAGGCGGTTACAAACGCCGACAGAACAATCATGTCAATAAAGAGAAAGATGGGTACGTCGGAAAAGGTTACAATCGACGGCAAAGCATATACGCCGCAGGAAATTTCCGCAATGATTTTGACGAAGTTAAAGCAGGACGCGGAGGCATATCTCGGTGAAACTGTTTCGCAGGCTGTTA
>CAZBXN010000065.1:0-8121 GCA_964496015.1 uncultured Lachnospiraceae bacterium
AGTATCGGGAGGTGAGCGTCATGTTTGATTTGGAGGAGGAGCTTAAAAATCTTCCCGAAGAACCCGGCGTTTACCTCATGCACGACGCTTCCGATACTGTTATTTATGTCGGGAAAGCAAAAATTTTGAAAAACCGCGTCAGGCAGTATTTCAGAAAAAATTCAAACCATACGCCGAAGGTTCTCGCTATGGTTAAGAATGTCGCGTATTTTGAGTATATTGTAACCGACTCCGAAACGGAGGCTTTGGCGCTTGAATGTAATCTGATTAAGAAATACCGTCCAAAATACAATATTTTGCTAAAGGACGACAAGCATTATCCGTACATTAAAATTACGATAAACGAGGATTATCCGCGTATTTTTCAGGTCAGAAAGCTGCAAAAGGACGGCGCGAAATATTACGGACCTTACGTTTGCGGCGCAACGATTAAAAACACGCTTGAAATTATCCAAAAGCTGTTTATCCCGCCGACCTGTCACAGAAAATTTCCGCAGGATATAGGCAAGGGCAGACCGTGCCTTAATTATCACATCAACAACTGCTTTGCTCCGTGCACGGGGAAAATCTCAAAGGACGAGTACAGACAGGTGTTTTTTGACATCTGCCGTTTTCTGGACGGCAATCACAAGGAATTAACCGCGTCATTAAAAACAGAGATGCAAAACGCGTCAAAAAATCTGGAATTTGAAAAAGCGGCAATGATACGGGATAAAATAAGCGCGATAGCGGACATTGAAGAACGACAGAAGATTATAAATACCGACAAACAGACCGACAAGGACGTAATCGCCGCCGCGCTTTCGGAAAGTATAGCGTTCTGCGAGGTGTTTTTCGTCAGAGGCGGCAAGGTTTTGGGGCGCGAAAGCTATAAAATCGACAATACCGAAAATTCCGCGCCGCAGGAAATACTGACGGATTTTATAAAGCAGTTCTATCAGACCGCGTATATCCCGTGCGAGATTTTAACCGAGTACGACATTGACGATATTGAAGCTATTTCCGAATGGCTTAAATCGAAAAAACATAAAAAAGTGACAATTTCATCGCCCAAGCGCGGCGAAAAGCGCGAGCTTGTGAAAATGGTCAGGAAAAACGCCGATACCGCGCTTGAAAATTACAAAATCAAAGTTATGAAGGAGCGCGAGAAAAACACAATTCTTGACGCTATGAAAGAAACTCTCGGTCTTGACAGACTGCCGAACCGCATAGAAGCGTACGATATTTCAAATATAAGCGGACAGGACAATGTGGCGGGCATGGTGGTTTTTGAAAACGGAAAGCCCGCTAAACGCAAATACAGAATATTTAAAATCAAATCCTTCGAGGGCGCGGACGATTACGCCGCGATGAAAGAGGTAATTTACAGACGTTTCCGCCATGCGCTTGACGAGGAGGAGCAGATAAAACGCGGTGAGCTGAACAGAAAAGACGCGAAATTCCTGCCGCTTCCCGATTTGATTTTACTTGACGGCGGAAAAGGGCATGTAAGCGTGATTTCCGAGCTTATGGACATGATGGAAAGCGATATTCCGTTATTTGGAATGGTAAAAAACGACAGGCACAGAACGCGCGGTCTTGTTTCGCGTGACGGCGAGATTGAAATAAGCCCGTCAAGCGCGATTTTTAAGCTTATTACCTTTATTCAGGACGAGGTGCATAAGACCGCGATTGAATATCACAGGAAACTTCACGGCAAAATCGAGTCCGAGCTTGATAAAATTTCGGGAATTGGCGAAAAAAGACGCAAAGCGCTATTGACTAAATTCGGTTCTGTTGATAAAATAAAAGAGGCGGATATTGACGAACTGATGAATACGGACGGAATGGACAGGAAATCCGCCGAAGCGGTATATAATTATTTCAGATTGGGGCAATAATGTTTATTTTAAATAATAAAAACGGCGTAAAATATTACACAATTTCATCTTTTGAGGAAACGGGACTTGTAAAACACGGCTTTTCAACGCGTGAGGGCGGCGTAAGCGACGGCGTTTATAAAAGCATGAATTTACGCTTTAACTGCGACGATACGCGCGAAAACGTGCTTAAAAACTACGAAATTATAGCCGATACTCTCGGCATGGACTATAGAAAGCTTGTTTTGTCAAAGCAGGTGCACGAGGACATTGTTTATACGGCGTCGGAAAAAGACTGCGGGAACGGCATAATGCGCGAAAACGCGTTTACAAGCGTTGACGCCCTGATAACAGATAAGCCCGAAATTCCGCTTGTGACGCTTTTCGCCGACTGCGTGCCGCTGTTTTTCCTTGACAAACGGCAGCGGGTAATCGCGCTCGCTCATTCGGGCTGGAAAGGGACGGTTAAACGCATAGGTAAAAAGACGGTTCAAAAGATGATTGATGATTACGGAAGCAGACCTGCGGATATTTTAACCGCTATAGGACCGTCTATACAAGAGGAACATTTTGAGGTAGGGGACGAAGTAGCCGAAATTTTTATAAAAAATTTCGGAGAGGACACAGCCGTAAAATACGGCGAAAAATACCATGTGAATATGCAGAAAGCAATAAAACAGCAGCTTTTGGAAACAGGAATACCCGAAAAAAATATTGACGACTGCGGAATTTGCACATACTGTAACAGCGATTTGCTGTTTTCACACAGAAAAACCAACGGAAAGCGCGGTAATTTGGGTGCGTTTTTACAGCTAATTTAACGGAGAAGAGAGAATGAAAAAAATATTGACAGTTTTACTCGCGCTGGCGGTCATGACGACGTCCGCAGGCTGCGATTTTATAGATACCGCCGTAAACAAAATAAAGGAGGCTTTTCCCGCGGCGGAGGAAACGGACGCGTCGGAAAACGCGCAGCAGGCGGAGAATGTTTCCAACTGCATAAATGTGGGTATAGTCGGTTTTGACACGTTTAACCCGCTTACCACGGACTCGCAGACGGTGAGGGAGGCAATGCAGTTCGTATATGAGCCGCTTTTTACGGTTGATGAAAATTTAAGACCCGAGCCTGTACTGGCGGAGGACTATTCGCTGTCGCCCGACGGAAGAAAAATCACGATAAATTTAAAGCAGGGCGTGAAATGGCATGACGGCGCGGATTTTAACGCCTATGACGCGGCGTATACATTTAAATCAATCAGAAACGGCTACACAACGTATACGGATAATCTGGCGAATATAGCCGATTACAGAATACTTGACGATTATCAGCTTGAGATTACGCTGCGCGCGCCGATTTTGAATTTTGTAAGCCTCTTGACATTCCCGATTGTGAAATACCAGACGGCAATGAATAAAAGCAGCGTTTATACGCCGATAGGAACGGGGCCGTTTAAATTTGACGGCAAACTGAGCACCGATAAAATGCAGTTTAGTGCAAATGAGGAGTACCGTGACGGCAGACCAGCCGCGGACAAGGCGTTTATTGTGTTTATTCCCGATGAGGAAAAATACCGCTCCATGTTTGAGGCAAGCGAAATAGACGTGATAACAAGCAGCATGGTGGACTTGACGAAGTATATGCCAAAGGGCGGCGTGACAATAAACAAATTCAATTCAAACAAGCTGATATATTTGGGGTATAATTTAAATTCTCCGAAGCTTTCGGGAACGGAAACGAGAATAGGCTTGTCGGAATTTATAAACAAGGAGGATATTGTAAGCTCCGCGATATATTCCCACGGAACGGCGACCGATGTGTCGATAAACCCGTCCTCGTATCTTTATTGCACAAACAGGACTGTTTTTACGGCTGATGAAATATCGGCGGCGGAACATTTAAAAAACGACAAATGGGAGTTAAATCCCGACGGAATATTTTCACGCGCTGACGGCTCAAAAACGCAGACGCTGACTTTAAAAATACTCGTAAATTCAGATGACGACAAGCAGATGCGTATTGCAGAGAAAATACAGGAATATTTCAGTAAATTCGGCGTGAATGTGACAAAGGACGCGCAGCCGTATGACAAATATGAGGCAAAAATAAACGCGCGCGATTTTGAATTGCTTATAGGCGAAGCGGCTATTCAGAACGATATGGATTTATCGCCGCTTATAAATTCTTACACGAATTGTTTCGCATACAGAAACGGTGATGTTGACACGCTTCTCTCTCAGCTCGGCATGACGTCGGGCGAGGAGGAGCAAAAGCTTTTGATGTCGCAGCTTGCGGGAATACTGATGCAGGATATGCCGTTTGTGCCGCTGTATTTTAAAGAGGACTGCGTTTTGTCAAGCTCAAAGATAAAATCGGGACTAAGCCCGAGCGTCGGAACTTTTTACAGAAACTGCGCGGCGTGGAACCGTAACGACGGAGAATAAAATATGAAAACGGTAATAGTAATCGGCGCGGGCGCTGCGGGGCTTATCGCCTGCGGAACAGCCGCGAAAACTGCGGATAAGGTAATTTTGATTGAGCGGAATGCCATAATCGGTAAAAAGCTGCTTATAACTGGAAAAGGCAGATGTAATATAACAAATGCGGCGGAAATTGAGGATTTTATACCGCAGTACCCAGGGAATTCAAAATTTCTGTACTCCGCGCTGTATTCGTTTACAAATGACGATATTGTAAAGCTGCTTGATGAATACGCCGTCAGGACGAAAACCGAGCGTGGCGGCAGGATATTTCCCGTAAGCGACAGAGCGGCGGACGTCGTAAACGCGCTTAAAAAATTCGCGTTAAAACCGAATGTAAGGCTTATACATGACAGAGTACGCGGGCTTATTGCGGCTGACGGCGCGGTAAAGGGCGTTATAACGGAAAACGGCAAAATATACGGCGACAGCGTCATAATATGCACGGGCGGAAAATCATATCCGAAAACAGGCTCAAGCGGCGACGGCTATAAATTGGCGCGTCAGGCTGGGCATACGGTGACGGAATTAAAACCGTCGCTCGTGCCGATAGAAACAGAAGAAAAATGGGCAAAAGACTTAACGGGGCTGTCGCTTAAAAATGTGAATGCAACGGCATTTAATAAAAATAATAAGGCTGTTTTTTCGGATTTTGGAGAAATGCTTTTTACGCATTTTGGAATTTCGGGACCTATAATACTGTCAATGTCCTCACACCTTAAAGAAACGGAAAAATATAAAATAGAGATTGATTTAAAGCCTGCTTTAAGCGAGGAACAGCTTGACGCGAGACTTGTGCGCGATTTTCAAAAATACGCAAAAAAGCATTTAATTCATGGTCTGGAGGAATTGCTGCCGAAGGCGTTAATTCCCGTTATAATAAGCCTGTCGGGACTGGAGGAGCACAGAATAACGGGAACGCTCACAAGGGAAGAACGGCAGAGAATAGCGGAAAAATTAAAGCATTTGCCGCTGACATTCAAAAAATTCCGACCGATTGACGAGGCTATTGTCACCTCGGGCGGAGTGAAAACGAGCGAAATAAATCCGTCAAGCATGCAGTCGCGTTTAATGAGCGGACTGTATTTTGCGGGCGAGGTAATAGACATAGACGGCTATACAGGCGGATACAATCTGCAAGCCGCGTGGTCAACGGGATATTTGGCAGGCTTGAACGCGGCGGAAAGAGAGGAATAATTATGGAACTGGGAAGCAAGGAGATTTGTAAGGCGGCTGTTAAGATGGCGCTGTCGGACGACAGGCAGGAGGAGAGCAAATTAAAAGCCGGATTTGCCGAAAACGGTATAAAAACGGTTGCGATAGATTTCGGCAGTGATTTTTCAAACGCAGTGCCGAAAATTCTGGAGCGGTCTGTAGTCGCGGCAAGGCGCGAGGGCGTAATTGACGAAAGTCATGCCGAAGAGGGCGCGGTCGCGGGCGCGGCGCACGAGGCGTTACAGCAGATTGTAAACAAATGTGTGGGCTTAAACTTGGGCGGTAAAATCGGCATTGCAAGAAACGGCTCGCATGTAAGCGTATGTATATTTATAGCTATCGGGCTTCTTAATCTTAACGACGTAGCTATAGGCATGGGACACAGAGCATTATAAAAAGGAGAAACAAAGATATGGCAGTAAGAGCAATACGCGGCGCGACAACCGCGGAAGAAAACACAAGAGAAGCAATAATCGGTGCGACGCTTGAATTATTGGAGGCAGTGGAAGCAAAGAACGATTTAAAGCGCGCGGACGCTATCTCGATAATTTTTACGATAACGCCCGACCTGACAGCCGTTTTTCCTGCGGCTGCGGCGAGAGAAATGGGGCTTACGTTTGTTCCGCTTCTCGATATGGCGGCGCCCGTGATTGACAACAGTCTTAAAAAATGTATAAGGATTATGATACATATAAATACCGATAAAACAAAGGAAGAAATAAATCATGTATATCTTCGCGGCGCGAAGATACTCAGACCTGACTTAGCAGAGGAGTAATAATTATGAATTATGTTTCAATAGCGGTTGACGGGCCTGCGGGAGCGGGTAAAAGCTCGGTTTCAAAGGCAGTTGCCAAGGAACTCGGATTTATTTATATAGACACGGGCGCAATGTACCGCGCCGCCGCGCTTTATATGATACAGTGCGGTATTGACCCCTCGGACGCGGAAAACGTAAACGCGCGGCTTGATGAAATAGACATCAGGATTGAGCATGCCGAGGACGGACAGACAATATATTTAAACGGCAAAGACGTCACAAAGGCTATACGCCGCGAGGAGGTGTCCGTCGGAGCGTCAAATATCGCGGTAAATCCTGAGGTAAGGGAGAGGCTTGTGGCAATGCAGCGAAAAATGGCTGAAAAAAGCAACGTCATAATGGACGGACGCGACATCTGCTCAACAGTGCTGCCTAACGCGCAGGTTAAGGTGTTTTTGACCGCGTCCGTTGAGGAAAGAGCAAGCCGCAGATATAAGGAGCTTACCGAAAAAGGCGTTGAATGCGATTTTGAAAAAATCAAAAAAGATATTGAATACCGCGATAAAAACGACAGCTCAAGAGCCGTATCGCCGCTGAAAAAAACAGACGATGCGGTTCTTGTGGACACAACGGAGCTTTCGTTTGACGAGGCGGTAGAAAAAATAAAGGAGCTTGCCCGAAATGTTTTATAAATTTGCTTTGTGCATTGTGAGATTTATTACATTTTTCATATTCAGAATAAAAACCGTGGGAAAAGAGAATATTCCAAAGGACGGCGGCGTAATAATAGCGTATAATCACCGCAGCTACTGGGACCCTGTAATAGCGGGGCTTACGTCGGGACGGCGGCTTTGCTTTATGGCAAAGGAGGAACTTTTTAAGCCCCCCGTATTCGGACCGCTTATAAGGAAGCTCGGCGCGTTTCCCGTAAAGCGTGACAGCGGCGATATAAGCGCGGTTAAAACGGCATTTAAAATTTTAGGCGGCGGAAACGCAATGCTGATTTTTCCCGAGGGACGGCGTATAACGGACGGCAGAAAGGTTAAGGCTAAACAGGGCGTTGCAATGATTGCAAGCCGCGCAAAGGTATCGGTAATTCCCGCGAATATTTCGGGAAAATACGCGTGGCTGCATAAAATCGCCGTGACCTATGGAAAGCCTGTCACTTTCGAGGACGGCAAAAAGCTGAATCAGGAGGAATTGCAGGCGGCGGCTGATAAGATACTCGGCGATATACGTGCTTTGGGGCAGTCTTAATAAAACAGCTTTATTTAGTTTTTGGAAAGGATTTAATAATTGTGATAGAGGTTGCAAAAACGGCAGGCTTTTGCTACGGCGTAAAGCGCGCGGTGGACGGAGTTTATGATGCGCTTAAAAACGGCGAAAAAATAGCGACAATCGGCGCGCTGATACACAACAGACAGGTGCTTGACGATTTGGCGTCAAAGGGCGTTTTTGCGTATGACAGCGTGAGGGATATTCCGAAAGATTACACGATAGTTATACGCGCTCACGGCGTCGGAAAAGCCGTATACGATGAAATAGGGGACAGGAAATATATTGACCTGACCTGCCCTTTTGTCGCTAAAATACATAAAATTGTCAGCGAGCATTATAATAAAGGGTATAAAATCATTATTGTGGGCGATAAAAATCACCCCGAGGTAATAGGAATTAACGGCTGGTGCGAAAACAGTGCGGAAATAATTTATGATGAAAATGAACAAATTCATGAAAATTTGACCCAAAAACAGCTTGGCTTTGTAGCACAAACCACAAGAAATAAAGAAATTTTTGGGCAAATCGTAC
>CAZBXN010000066.1:0-8114 GCA_964496015.1 uncultured Lachnospiraceae bacterium
ACTGTTTCGCACGGTGAAAAAAAGGGCTTTGGATATTATTTAAGGCGTGACTGGCAGCTTTATGTACTGCTTCTGTTTCCGCTTGCATTTGCGCTTGTATTTAAGTTTTTACCGTTTTTGGGACTGTCAATAGCGTTTCTTGACTATGATGTTGTCGGGGGCTTTTCAAATGCAAAATTTATCGGGCTTGACGCATTTATAGAGGTCTTTAAAATGAAGGATTTCTATATTGCTCTCAGGAATACGATAGTTCTGAACGGGCTTGACCTGATAATCGGTTTCCCTGCGCCTATAATACTGGCGATTTGCCTGAATGAAATAAGAAACAAATATTTTAAGCGTATATCGCAGACAATATTGTATTTGCCGCATTTCCTTTCATGGGTAATAATTGCGGGAATATTTTATCAGCTGTTTGCGCCGTCAACGGGCTACATAAATATAATGATTATGCGTCATGGCGGCGAAAGCATACCGTTTCTGACGGAAAAATGGCATTGGCTCGTGTCGTACTGTTTAATCGGAGTATGGCAGAGCATGGGCTGGGGTACGATTATATACCTCGCCGCAATTACTGGAATTAACGGCGATTTATATGAAGCCGCGACTGTTGACGGAGCGGGAAGATGGCGCAAAATCTGGAATATTACAATTCCCTGCATACGCTCAACGATAGTCGTTATGCTTATTATGAGCCTCGGACGCATTTTGGGTATATCCTTTGAACGTCCGTATACGCTCGATAATCCGCTTGTGCGTGATTTTTCGGACGTTATATCAACCTTTGTTTACCGTGTCGGCTTGCAGTCGCACAGGTATAATATCGCGACGGCTGTCGGCTTGTTCCAGTCGCTTGTCGGGCTTATCTTTGTAATAGGCTCGGATAAGATTGCAAAGCTTATGGGCGAAGACGGTATAATATAAGGAGGTGCGGTATAATGAAAAGAAAAGTATCTGATGTCTGCATAGACAGCTTAATGTATATTTTAATCGGCGTTTTATCGCTGATTTGCCTTATTCCGTTTATTCATGTTTTGGCAATGTCGGTAAGCGGAAACGCGGCAGTTATGGCGAATAAGGTATTTTTGCGGCCGAAAGAAATCAATGTTGACGCATATAAGACGGTTCTCGGCGATTCGTCTATGATGCGCTCGCTTATATTCTCGGTTTGGGTAACGGTGGCGTTTACGGCGCTTGGCATGTTTCTTACGATATGCGGTGCATATGCGTTGTCGCGCAAAAGACTTAAGGGCAGAAAGGCGGTAGGAATTATATTTCTTATTACAATGTATTTTACTGCGGGAACAATCCCCGATTACATGGTAATGAGCAAGCTGCATCTTATAAATACGGCGGCGGTGCTTATTTTGCCGCTTGCGTTCTCGGCGTATAATCTGATAATTTTACGGACTTTTATGCAGAACAGCGTTCCGCAGAGTCTGGAGGAGGCGGCGCAAATTGACGGCTGCAACGATTTTATAATATTGCTGAAAATCGTACTTCCGCTGTCTGTTCCCGTGCTTGCAACTCTTGCGCTTTTCTATGCGGTGGGACGCTGGAATACATTTCAGGACGCGCTGTATTTCATAACAAAATCACCGCTTAAGCCGCTTCAATTGAAACTGTACGAGCTGGTAAACGCCGCAGGTTCGCAGTCCTCGGTATCGCAGGAGGTCGGCGGCGCGAATTTGCAGGCGGAGGAGGTTGTAAAATCCGCGTGTATAATGTTTGCGACAATTCCTATCGTAATTGTGTACCCGTTTATACAGAAGTATTTTGTAAAAGGCGTAATGATAGGGGCTGTTAAGGAATAGGAATATAAATTGTTATTTATAAAAATTATAAATATATAAGAAAGAGAGGAAGAGAAAAATGAAATTAAAAAAGGTACTATGCGCTGCGCTTTGCGCGGCAATGGCGTCGGGTCTGCTCGCGTCATGCGGCGGCGGAGGCGATGCGGTGATTGACAAGTCAAAGCTGACGGGTCCTGCGCGCTATGATGAGCAGGTGGAGATTAAAATCCCAGTGTATGACAGAGGTATGCAGGGACAGGCAGATGTTGACAACAACTATTGGACGAATTATGTGCAGCAGAATTTCGGCGACCAATACAACATCAAGGTAACGTATGTCGCAATTCCGCGTAAGGAGGACGTTACAAAGTTTAATGAGCTTTTGGCGGCGGGCGAACAGCCTGATATTCTTTTCAGCTATGACTATCCGTCGGTAATGTCCTACTATTCAAGAGGCGCTTTTCAGCCGATTGACGAGGATATTTTAAAGCTCTACGCTCCGACCTTCTATGAAAAGACATCGGATTTATCAGAGTACGCAATGGCTGACGGTCAGAGATATTTCTTAACAGCGACGCGTCCGAAGGACTATAGCTGGATGGTTGTAGTAAGACAGGATTGGCTTGACAAGGCGGAGCTTCAGATGCCGCAGTCGCGCGAGGAATTTATCGAAATGCTGCGTAAATTCAAAGAATTAAAGCTTGGCGGCGAAGATACAATTCCTTATGCAAAGCAGCTGGATAACGCGTATTTTGCAAATTACGCATATAGAGAATATCCTCTTCCCGAGGAGGACAATGCAATGTATTCCGACCTTACGGCAGCATCGATTACATGGGAGCCGTCAAAGAAGGAGCTACAATATTGGAACCAGCTTTACAACGAGGGACTTATCAGCCCCGAATGGATGCTTGATAAAGATGGTTCGCAGATGAGAGCTGATTTTATTGCAGGCAAGGTAGGCGTTTACGGCTTCTATCTGTCGCAAAATCCGCCTGTTATACAGTCGCTTATGGAAAACGACCCGAATGCGAAGCTTTCGCTTATCGGACCGTATTGGGGAACGCCCGAGGGCTCAGTACCTGCCGGAAGAGCAGAATGGCCGTTCGGCATGGTTGCTGGTATAAGCAAGAAATGTCAGCACCCCGAGGCGGTTATGATGTACTATGAGTGGCTGAGCCAGCCGGAAAATCTGTTTGTAATGCAGAACGGCATTGAGGGCGTAACTTATAATGTTCAAGACGATATTCCTGTGCTTATAGACGGATATACGGGCGAAGAAAGACTTAACTATAATTCAAACAAGGATATGTGGTGTCTTGTAACCGAGAGCAAGGATTACGGTTCAGAGGAAAAGAATCTCGCAGCTCAAAAAGTAACGTATGCTCCGGCAGGCTTTGAGTATCTGATTGACGATGCGTACAAGTATTATCAGAATGATACGAAGCAGTATCAGTACACCGACTTCCTGTTCGACCGCTCGATTGAGTCTCTTACTCAGTATGGTGAGACATTGAAGAGCAAATGGGAGGTAATACAGGTTGATTTGATTACGTGTAAGCCCGAAGAATTTGAAGCAAAATATGAGGCGGCATGTCAGGAATACCTAAGCTCAGGTTATCAGGCGGTGCTTGATGAAAAAGCAGAGGTTTATGCTGAAATGAAAAAATAATCATTGTATTAACAAAGGACACTGCTTAATGCAGTGTCCTTTCAGTTTTCTGTGATTTGATGAAAATAGCGGTCTATTCATCAAACAAATCGTCTGACGGCATCTTTTCCACTTCCTTGAGCTTTCTTGTGATGCCGCGCGTGCGGACGCCGATAAGCTTTTCAAGGTCGCCCGACGCTTGTAACAGCCGTTTCTGCGCGCTTTCAAGAACTGTGTCGAATTTTTCAAATTCCGTTTTAACCGCGCCAAGCAGCTCCCAAACCTCGCTTGAACGCTTTTCAAGAGCAAGCGTCCTAAATCCCATTTGGAGAGAATTAAGCATTGCCGCCATGGTGCTCGGTCCTGCAACATTTATTTTATAATCTCTTTGGAGAATTTCCACAAGACCCTTGTTTACCACTTCGGCATACAAGCCCTCAAACGGAAGAAACATAATCGCAAAATCGGTTGTGTACGGCGCTTCGACATACTTTGTATGTATATCCTTCGCAAACAGCTTTATGCGGCGGATAAGCTCCTTCTCCGCGGCTGATACGGCTGACGCGTCGCCGCTTTCGGCGGCGTTCTGTAGATTTATATACGCGTCCGCGGGAAATTTTGAGTCAATTGGAAGATAAATAAATCCGTCCTCGTTTGGCAGCTTTACCGCAAATTCAACGACGTTGCGGCTGTTCGGAATAGTAGCGACATTTTTGTCGTACTGCTCGGGTGCGAGAATTTCTTCCAAAATTGCGCCGAGCTGAATTTCACCGAGTATTCCGCGCGTTTTTACGTTTGAAAGCACCTTTTTCAAATCCTCGACGCCCGTTGAAAGCGAGTGCATCTGCCCGATGCTTTTATACAGTCCCGAAAGCTGCTGTTCAAGCGTTGAACGCATTTCACGTATATCAGAATTTATTTGTGTAAATTTTGCGCTCTGCGCCGAATTTATGCTTTGCTGGTTCTGCGCGAGCAAATCTCCCAAAAGCTTTACCGACTGCTGCGTCGTTTCGTTTATGCTTCTTTCAAGATTAGCCGTTTTGTCAGGCTTTGACGAGCTTCTCGCGGTTATGACACAAAGAGAAATTACAGCCGCGATAAGGCATACAAGCAGAACAATTATAATTATATCCATAATAAAACACCCCAATTTTTTAATTCTGTACAATAGAATACCACAAAAATCAGTAATTTTCAATAAAAATTTGTATAAAATAAATAAAAAACTTGATTATTTCGTTTTTATATGATAAAATTATTGTGAAAATATACCAATGGAGGTGATTTTTGAGTGAAAAAACTGACGGAAAGACTCAGAAATAATTTTTCAAAGGTGAGTACGCAGGTTTCAGTATTTTCATGCGTTTTAATCATCATTTCATGTGTAATTATTTTTTTTGCTACGCGGTCGTCTTTTATGAAAATTTCCGAAAAGCTGTATCGCGCAAAAACTGATATTATTTTTAATATGATTGAGCCGCATCTTGATATGAACGAGCTTAATAAATTCACTGATGAGTGGTCAATCCAGACGGAGGAGTACAACTCCTTAAGGAATTATCTGGAAATAATAAAAGAAAATTATGCTGTTGACAGTATTTTCATCGCAAAACTGAATGAACAGCGTATGCCTGTATATTTAATGGACGCTGAAAAAACATATGAGAAATTTAACGCTCCGAATACGGCTGTGACGGGCGGAATAGGCAGCGATATTGTAAGCACGTATAATGTTCGTCATTCCGATATAGGCAGGTTCTACCGTATGCAAAACGGTTGGGAATATACAAAAACGTATCAGATACGCGGCGCAAAGTCTAATGTTGAAGCGGTCGCGTGCATAGGCGTAAACGCGCAGCAGTTGTACAAGAGCATATATATGCTTGCATTTTTGGTAGCTGTTCTTATTGTCGGCTGTATTATTCTTACATGGGCGTCGTCGTCGAAGATGTTTAAGAAAATTTCCAATCCTATTTATCAGGACGTATCAAATACGGACGCGCTGACGGGACTGAAAAATAAAAATTCGTTCAGCACGGATTTGCACAATATCGAAAATCAGGGACATCAGGAACGCTACAGTATTATCGTAATCGACCTTAACGGCTTAAAGACCGTCAACGACACGTTCGGACATAATATAGGTGATAAGTTTATACGCGACAGCGCCGATATTTTGAGAAACTCCACATTTAACAAAAATCAGATTGTCTACAGAATAGGCGGCGACGAATTTGCGATTATTCTGCATGACGCCTCAAATTCCGATATTGACAAGCTGATAAAGGCGATAAACGAAAATACAGCAAAGGCGAACGAAACTGGCGGCTCAATTCAGATTTCAATGTCAATGGGTCACGCGATGTTCAATAGAAACATTGACAGAAACTTCTCGGGAACTTTCCAGAGAGCCGATACCATGATGTATAACGTAAAGCATGAATATTACAAGGAAAAGCTCAGAAAGCAAAAAGAAAGCGGAGATTATACCGAGAATATAACGTAAAGAAACGGACGGCTTCAGCCGTCCGTTTTTCAATGCTTTCATATTATCCAATCCATACGCCGTAATCTTTGAGCATATAATTTACCTGCAAAATATATCCGATAAATTGCGGGCCTGCCATAAGCTGACCGAAAAACGGTTTTCCGTAGTCGAAACTGCCGTTTATAATCCCCTCAAGCTTTGACTTGTCGCAAAGCGCGAGAATAGGCGAGTTCGGGTCGTTTATAACAGCCGCGAGCATTTTTTTTGCCGCTTCCTCGTAATGCGGATTGTGCGTTTTCGGGTACGGGCTTTTTTTGCGAAGTCTTACGTCCTCGGGCAAAATTCCTTTTGCCGCTTCTCTTAAAACGTTTTTTGAAACATTGTTTTTATTCTTCATTTCCCACGGAATGTTCCATACATATTCCACCAGCCTGTGGTCGCAGAACGGAACTCTTACTTCCAGACCGCTCGCCATACTCATTCGGTCTTTGCGGTCGAGCAGATTGCACATGAACCAATTTATGTTCAGGTAGGAAATCTCGCGGCGGCGCTTTTCCTCGGCGCTGTCGCCGTCAAAGGCCGGAACCTCGGCGATTGTTTCCTCGTATCTCATGCGTGAATAACCGTCCAAATCAAGGGTGTCGCGGACGCTGTCAAGCAATATATCGCTTCTCATGCTCAAATCATAGCACCACGGAAAAGCGGGCGTTTTAAAAGCGTGTTCATCTCTAAACCACGGGTAACCGCCGAAAATTTCGTCCGAACATTCGCCCGACAAAACAACCGTGTGGCGTTTTTTGACCTCGCGGCAGAAGTACAGAAGGGAGGAGTCGCAGTCCGCCATTCCGGGCAAATCCTTCGCGAGCAGCGCAGCTTCGAGAAGCCCCGTAAGCGCCTCGTTGGGGCATACGAGATATGTATGGTCGGTTTTGAATTCCTCAACCATTCTCGGCACCCATTTTGTGTCGCTGTCGGGCTGAAAAGCCGAGGCTTTAAAATATTTCGCGTTATCCTCGTAATCGAAGGAGTATGTCGAAAGCGTTCTGTTCCGCTTTGCCATTTCGCGCGCGCATACGGCAGTGATGACGCTTGAATCAAGTCCTCCCGAAAGAAATGTCGCAATCGGCACATCGGAAATCATCTGACGCTTTATGGTATCCGTTACAAGATAGCGCGCATGTTCTATCGTGTCCTCGTAGCTGTCGGTGTGCTCGTGACTTTCAAGCTGCCAGTAGCGCGATATTTTTATACCGTTTCTGTCAATTATCATATAATGCGCGGGACGAAGCTCAAAAACGTCTTTAAAAACGCCAATGCCCTGCGTTCTTGCGGGACTCATGGCGAATATTTCGCAAAGCCCCGTTTTGTCAAGCCTAGGCGTGATTTCGGGGTATTCAAACAGCGATTTCAGCTCGGACGCGAATATTATACTGTCATTTTGACGTGTATAGAAAAACGGCTTTACGCCGAAGCGGTCGCGGCAGATAAACACTCGCTGGCGCA
The DNA here is from genome assembly GCA_964496015.1 of uncultured Lachnospiraceae bacterium. Classification (GTDB taxonomy): domain Bacteria; phylum Bacillota; class Clostridia; order UBA1381; family UBA1381; genus JALEPO01. The sequence goes on from CAZBXN010000066.1 coordinate 7,436, forward strand.
TGCTGTCCCAAATCGCGAACGCATAAATGCCGTTGAGCTTTTCGGCGCATTTTTCGCCGTAGTGAATGTACGCCGTCAGCAGTACCTCGGTGTCGGACGAGGTGGTAAATTCGTACCCGTAAGAGCTAAGTTCCGAGCGCAAATCGTCCGTATTATACAATTCACCGTTATATGTAATCGTAAATTCATGTCCCTCAACTGTGCGTTTCATAGGCTGCTGACCGCGCTCGACGTCGATAACAGCCAGACGGCTGTGTGAAAAAACAGCATGCTCGCCGACCCATTCGCCCCATGAGTCGGGACCTCTGTGACGGATTTTTTCCGCCATGCGATGCGCGATTGCCTTGTTTTCAGCCTCATTTTTTATGTAGTTGGTTTTAAAATTGATAAATCCGCATATTCCGCACATATTCATAACATCTCCTTTATGTCTTTTATCTATTATATGACGCTGCAAATCGTATTGTGTGAAAAACGAAAATTTTGATACGGGCTGTGCCGTAATTTCCCGAACCGCCACTTGAAATCGGGATTTATTAGTGATAAAATAGTCGTAAAGGAGTGATTATTATGACATTGCAGGAAATAATAGATGAATGTAATAATATAGTGTTTTTCGGAGGTGCGGGAGTTTCGACCGAAAGCGGAATACCCGATTTTCGTTCTCAGGACGGACTGT
>CAZBXN010000067.1:0-7809 GCA_964496015.1 uncultured Lachnospiraceae bacterium
AATCAATGGGAATTGTTCAGCCGGATGCAAACGGCAAATTTCGTCCGAATGACGCGCTTACAATAAGCGAAATGTCAGAAATGCTGATACGGAGCTTCAGAAGCGAATATATAAATTCAATTGTAAAAAATTTAAACGGCAACTATTTATCGGCGGCAGCGCAGCTTGATATTTTAAAAGGAATATCTAATTTTGACAAGGCAACATTCGGCGACTGCGTTGTTATGATGTATAATACACTTCATACGGAATACAGACATGATTACAGTGAAAATAAAAGCACTCTTTTGAAGGATATTTATGATATTGAATATATAAAAGGACGCGTAATTGCAAATTGCTTTACTGCAATTTCGGGTACGGGTACCAATGATATAGAGAAAATCAAGATAGATGGTGTAAACTATATATGCAATGATGAAGTAATTCATGAATTGCTGGGATACCATTTGATTGTTTATTATACAGAAGAAAATGATGAACGGAATATTGTTTTTTACAGCATAGACAAAAAAAACTCGGCAGTACGTATTGATGCAGAGGATATTGAGCAATATTCAGATTTTACGCTGTCCTATTATAACGGACAAAAAACGGTAAAAATAAAACTCGGACGTGATACTGCAATTATTTATAACGGAAGAGTTTTAGAAACAGATTATGAAAGCGCATTTAATATTAACGCGGGTTTTGTCACAGTCATTTCATCAGACGATGTTGATACTGTTATTATTGAAACTTATGATACACTGCGGGTAACTGGTATTGACGTATCAGGGAAAAAGGTGTATGCTGAAAGGGTGGAAGATGGCTCTGTAACGGATATTGATTTTAAAGAGGACACGGACAAATGGGTATTCTTTAAAAGCTATCCTTACGGTAAAGAGGTTAATGAAACCATGCTGATGGCGGGCGATATTCTATGTGTTTCAAAATCCTCCGACGGCTCTTATATAAGAGGTTGGCAGTGCAGTCAGACGGTGAGCGGAACGGTTGAGAAAGTATCGGGCAATACAGATAACAGGTCGGTTACAATTAACGGTGAACAATATCAGGTTGCTCATTATTATAAGGATAAAATTGTTGCGGGCGAATATACAACCTTTGTTCTGGATATTGCGGGACGGATTGCCTCAACAGGAAAGCAAACGCAGACTGACCGTATTTTGGGATATATTTATAGGCTTACAGATGCGAGGAATGACCATGAGGACGACATCTATGTGAAAATATACAATGTTAAGCGTCAGCATGAAAATCTTGTTCTTGCTGACAGTATAAGGCTTGACGGAGAGAGAAAGACAAAGGATTATGTTAAACAAATTCTTTGTTCGGGTCAGAATGGAAAGTTGGTTCGTCAGCCTGTTTTTTATCGTACAAATAGTAACGGTGAAATAAAAGAGCTTGATTTGGCGGCGCCGTCTGGACAGGCAAGGGAAAGAGATAACACTCTTGAGGAATTACTGCCTGCGGGTTCGTATTCGTGGATGTTTACGATGAAAACATTTGAACGTAAATATGTACTTTCCGCAAAGACCTATTATATGCGTGTTCCTCCTGAGAATGTTGAAAAGCCTGATGAAAGATTGTTTGGCGTACAGGAATTTTCAAATGTCACATGGTGGAATAATAACAATAACAAAAGCATTTTGGGCTTGTACAGGTACGATGATTCCACGCCGTTTGCAAACCTTGTGCTTATGTCCAGCAGCGACAATGCGTCTTTAAGCAATTCCACCGAGGTTACAATGGTAACGGATATATATGAACAATGGATAGGCGATGACGACGGAGAGCTTGTAATGACACTGCACGGCTATCGGCGCGGCGCAGAGGTTACTGCATATTTTGATGAAGATGTATATCAGAATGATATTGAAGAAGGAGATTTGGTCAGATTTGCGACAAATTCCACGGGACGTATCGGAGTTTATGAAAAGCTTTACGACCAAAGCGAGAATACTGTTCTCTGGAATATGACGGGTACGGCTGACGAATACACATCAAACACTGTGCCTGCCGCAAATCTCAGATATACCTTCGGATATGTCAACAGCTTATATAACGCGCCGTATACCGACGGCTTGAACTCGGTTATCAGCACGGGAAGAAACCCCGATACAGCGGAGGATACATGGCAGTTTAACTCGAATGCGTCGCCTTCAACCCGTTATATTGTTTATGACCCCGAACGCCGAAGCGGAAATCGTGTATATATGGCAGGTCTTGACGAAGTTGTGTCATGGGAGAGCTGCCGTAATACGGAAAACACAACAAGGGCGTTTGTGCATACGCGTCAAGGCTATCTCATAGCATTATTTATTTATAAATAAGTGAGGAGAAAAGGAAATGAAATTCAGAGGGAATAATCAGAAAAGTCATTTGTTAATATATTGCGTTTTGTTTATGGCAATATTGATTTTAATAGGACCTCTGTATGCCATTTCACACAATACACTAAAGGACCAGGTTCTTAAAGACAGTCAGGCGGCTGTCAGCAGAGGAATGAGCCGTTTGGATATGGAAATTGAAGTTTTGCAGAATATCCGTTTGGAGATGCAGAATACTTCTGAATTTATCCGTATGAAAAATCTAAGCTCATTTGAGGAGGTACGTCAATATATAATTTTTAAGGATTTTGCCGATTATTTTAAGACTCAGACAAAAACATTTGTACTTGCCTCTAATTCTTACGTCTTTTTCCGAAACAACAGCTGTGTTGTTTCCGATAAATACCAGTATGACAATATGGAGCCTATATTTAATGAACATATAAGAATGGAAGGTATGGATTGGAAGCAATTCAGGTCAAGCCTGTTTGAAAATGAGGAGGAGTTTTCCGCAAGATACGTAGAAGATTTGTATGTAGACGGAGAATATCAGCCGTCTTTGGTAGTAAGTCTTTCACTAAGCCCGAGTATCAGTCAGTCGGAGGCTATGCTTGTCTGGATATATAGTATAGACGATTTGTTTGAGGATATGAATTTAAGCGACTATCGGGACGTTTTCGATTATATATCATTTAACGACAAAACTATTTTTACGAAAAACAATAAACTTAATCAGGAGCACCAGATTGTTGAGGGCTGTAAAAATATCAGCCTTAAGGTGGCAATGGATATTTCGGAACAATATTTTGACAGACAGATGAATACGTTCAGAACTTTTCTTATTGTGTACTTTATAGTCCTGATAATTTTTATAATTTGTTTGGAGTGGTTTTTGAATTATTGGAAAAACAAACCTGTCAGACAAATGGTAAAGCTTATGGAAAATCTGACAGGTGACAAAAGTACGGATGATAAAGGTATTGAATATGTATCGGATATTATGAAGCAGATAAATCTTGAGAATAAGCAATATTATAAAGATATGCTGAATTTTATGTTCTTTAAGCGGCTGGATGAAAACGAATGTGAATTTATACGCAGCAAATATCCTGATTTTACAAATCCGTTTTTCTTTGCGGCATTTTTCGGAGAGAGAATAAATATCCGTATTTTAAATCTGTGTATGGAAAAATACGGCGTAAAATCACAAAGAATACTCTCGCCTCATGAGGGAGAATGTATTGTATTTTTTAAATATTCCAAAGAGATAGATATTGACGCATTGCGTGAAACCCTTGCCGAAGTTGTAGATATGCTCAAAGAATATGATGTGCATACTTCGACCTTAATAAGTATACCGTGCAATGATGTTTCGGAATTTTACGATGCTTATCAATATATAAAAAGCAATTATCGTTTTGTTGATTACAGCGGCGTATTTTCGTTTAAAAACGGCGAGAGCAATAACAGCGTCAAAAACGACAGAAAGCATTTGTATGACAGCCTGTATAATAATCTGATACAGGGTAACGCTTTTGAGGCAAATCAAGCAGTATATAAGCTTTGGTATCAGGTTATGACCAACGGCTATAACAGTGTGGACCCGATAAGAAAAATGTTTTACCGCCAGCTTGGTATTTTGGAGGACGCGGCTGAAAAAGTGAATTACAGAGGAGAGCTTACACGGTATGACGGCAAAAAGAAAATCAATGATTTGGCATTTTCCATTGCAGGAGATATTGAGAATATATGTTCTCTGATTTCATTGCGCGAAACTCAGGAAAACGGACGTATACAGGAAATTATATCTTGGATGAACGAGCATTTTAAAGAACCTGATTTTTGTATGACGTCTATGGAAAATCAATTCGGTATGTCAGGCAAAACAATAGGAAAAATTATAAAATCTACCACGGGAAAAACGTTTCAGGAATATGTGGAGGAATGCAGAATAGAGCTTGCAAAACAGCTTATTTCCGAGCCTGTTGTGAATATGAAGGCAGTGGCGCAGGAATGCGGATTTGTAAACTACGATACATTCTATAAGTTTTTTAAAAAGCATACGGGAGTTTCTCCTAAGCAATGGAAAAATAACACGGATATAACGATGTAATAAATTACGCGAAAGGAGTGTTTGCGGGTTAAAACCGCAAAAAATGATTATGGAAAGATTGATAAAAGAGGGAAAAGTAAAAGCAAAAAGCGCGTCGGAAATTAAAAATTCCCGTATCGGTATCGGATTTGAGAAGCTGGACAGAAACGTGTTTAACCCCGAAAAAGCTTATGACAAGCTTGCGGCGATTGGAGCAAAGTGGGTTCGTATTCAAAGCGGATGGGCAAGATGTGAACAGGAAAAGGGAGTTTATGATTTTGCGTGGCTTGATGAGATTGTTAATAATCTGCTTGAACGCGGACTTGTACCGTGGATAAATTTAGTTTACGGTAACGGTCTTTATGACGAGGAGGCGGCAAAGGTTTTCGGAGCTGTCGGCTGTCCGCCCGTAAAAAGCGAAGAAGCAAAGCGCGCGTGGGCGGACTATATTACCGCGCTTACCGCCCATATGAAAGGCAGAGTTACCTACTATGAGGTATGGAACGAGCCTGACGGCGAGTGGTGCTGGAAGCACGGTCCGAACGGAAAGGAATACGGACAGTTTGTTGTTGATACTGCAATTGCGGCAAAAAAGGGCGACAGCAACGCTAAAATTATCGGCGGCGCGATATGTATGGCAAAACCTCTTGATTTCGCATATGACGCGTTCAGTGTCGGAATGGGAGAGCATATTGACGCGCTTTCATTTCACGAATATGTTATTGACGAAACGGTTGTTTTCAGGCATGTAAAAGCATTGCGCGGACTATGCAATAAATTTAATCCGAATATAGAGATTATACAGGGTGAATCAGGCTCGCAGTCCAGAAGCGACGGACGGGGAGCAATGAGAAAAGGCGCATGGACTCCGCGCAAGCAGGCGAAACAGCTTCTCCGTCATTTAATGGCAGATTTAATGACAGAGGTTAAGTTTACGTCATATTTCTCCTGCGTTGATATGATAGAAGCTCTGAACGGTACGGTAGGTGATTTGGCAAGCTATCTGGATTACGGATATTTCGGAGTGCTGGGAGCAGATTTTGACGAGGAAGGACGTTCCGTTGGAAACTATACGCCAAAACCCTCGTACTATGCCCTGCAAACGCTTGCGGCAATGTTTTCGGAGGATGCAGAGACGGCGGATTTGCCCGTTATACGCTGGGCTGAACCGTCAGATAGGTTATTCGGTATGGATTGTGATGATGCGTCTGTTGCAGAGTGCGGTTTTAAGCGCGATAACGGTTCGGCTGCGTTTGTATATTGGAACAGTACAAACTTAATGACTACTGATTTTGAAAGCACCGTAACATTTTATACAGCGTCCTTGCCTGATAAAATACGGCTGGTTGATTTAATGGACGGAACCGTATACAAGCTTCCCGAAAGTATTTTGGAAAGCAAGGGGGACGGCAAATATCATATACATAACCTGCCTATAAAGGACTATCCTATGGCGCTTACGTTCGGAGATTTTATGGAAACGGAAATATAATAGTAAAGGAGAGTATTATAATGATAAATTTACAAGAAAGCTTTCACAAAACGACTGAGGTTTTGGTTGTCGGAGGCGGACCGTCGGGATTGGCGGCGGCAGTCAGCGCGGCGCGCGGAGGAGCTAAGGTTATGATTGCGGAAGCGACAGGCTGTCTTGGCGGCACGGCGACGTCAGGACTTGTAGGACCGTTTATGACGTGCTATGACAGCGCAGGAAAACATCAGATTATCAAGGGATTTTATGACGAGCTTATGATACGGCTTGAAAAGGAGGGCGGAGCAATCCACCCGTCAAAGTGCGATACATACACAGGCTATGCGGCGTACAGAACAGGCGGACATTCAAATGTCGGACCGTTTAATTCCGACGTGTTAAAGCGTGTTGCCGAGCAGATGTGTGTGGAAGCGGGAGTAGAGCTTCTTTACAATGCAACGCTTATTGATGTGATTTGTGAGGATAACATAGTCAAAAGCGGCGTTTTTGCCGTTCGCGGAGGCGTCGGTATTATTGACGCGAAAATAGTTATTGACTGTACAGGTAACGGCGATGCGGCATATCTTAGCGGCGCACCCATGGAAAAGCCCGACGAGGTACAGCCTGCGTCATTGTTCTTTAACGTGGAGGGCGTTGATAAGGAGGTCTTTGAGGCATATAAAGCGGCAAATCCTCTTCAGGAGGGAAAACCGAATGAGATGATGTATGGGGCGCTGATAGATGAGCTGAGAACAAAGGGGCTTTATAATATTCCAAAGGGTAATATTGCCCTGTACGAGAGCTGTGACGGCACTTGGCGCGTCAATATGACAAGAAAAAACGGAGTTGACGCAACAGAGCCGTTTGAAGCAACAAAAGCGGCGGTGGAGCTAAGACAGCAAATTCCCATTGTTGTAAATATGCTTCGTACATATATACCTGCATGCAAAAATATAAGGGTAACAGCAACGGCTGACCAGGCAGGTTTCAGAGAAAGCCGCAGAATAATAGGCGATTTTGTGCTTTGTGCCGAGGATATGGAGAAAAGCACGGTTTATGAGGATAATATAGCTTTATGCGCCAATTCATTTGATATGCACGTCGGCGATACGATAAGATATGTTCTTGCTCCCGAAAAGCCCTACGGTATTCCGTACAGGAGTTTACTTCCGAAAAAGGTAGACAATATGCTTGTGGCAGGACGCTGTATTTCGTGTACGAGAGACGCTTTAGCGGCAATACGCGTTATGCCTCCGTGCTTTGCGATGGGTCAGGCTGCGGGAACTGCCGCGGCAATTGCGATTAAGGACAATGTTACTCCCAAAGAGATTGATACGGTAAAGCTTCAGCATAAGCTGCGCTCGGACGGCGCAGTAATAGACTATGAAGATATTTAAAAGGCGGTGATTAAAATGAAAAGAATTTTATTTCAGGGTGATTCCATTACCGATATGTTTCGTGTTCGCGACCGAGAGCCGTATGGCGGCTGTGGCTATGCAACACTTGTATCGGCGGAACTCGGATATGAATACCCAAACGAATATGAGTTTATAAACAGAGGAATAGGCGGCGACCGAAGCATTGATTTGCTGGCACGTATTAAGCGCGATATGATAAATCTAAAGCCCGATTTCATGAGTATTCTTGTGGGAGTTAACGATGTTTGGAGAGAATTTGACCAGAGGAACGGAATTTCCGCAGATATGTACGAAAAGTATTTAGGTATGATTATAGACGAGCTTACGTCTGCGCTGCCTGATATTAAGCTGATGATTATGGGGGCGTTCGTATTAAAAGGCTCTGTAACAGAGGACAAATGGGAGCAGTTTCGCCCGATGGTTGAGCATATTGCGGCGGCGGCAGAGCGTGTTGCCGACAGCAGAGGAATAAAATTTGTTCCGCTTATGCAGAAGTTTGAC
>CAZBXN010000068.1:0-7788 GCA_964496015.1 uncultured Lachnospiraceae bacterium
CCATTTTTCGAAAGGGAGGAAAGACATTGAAATCAATAGATGAAATGCTTGACGCGGTTGCGAAAAATCTGCATGCCGCGACTCCCGAGAATGTACATATAAAAAAAGAAGAGAAGTCCAAATTAAATATCGTAAAATCCGAGCCGAAACCATATTCAATTCCGCAATACGGCGAAATGACGCTTAATTTTGCAAAGGAAGTAGCGTACGCGGTTGAGAAAGCCGCGGAGCAGACGGGCGTAAATGCCGTAATTGCCGTAATGGACGGCGGCGCAAATCTTGTGCTGCTGCACGCAATGGACGGAAGCTTTATAGCAAGCGGACGCATAGCGCAGGACAAGGCGTATACGGCGGCGGCTTTGAGAATGGCGACGCATGAGGCGCTCAGAGAGTCGCGCGGCGGCAGTTTGGACGGACTTACAAACGGAAACGGAATTATGCTTTTGGGCGGCGGCGAACCGTTAATAGAGGGAGAGAGATTATTTGGTTCTGTCGGCGTTTCGGGAGGGACAAAGGAGCAGGATATGCTGCTTGCAAAAATCGGCGCGGAATATTTCCGCAGACGAATAAAATAAATTTTACCTTTCACGGTGAAAGACGGAGGAGGGAAAAGCTTTCATGATAGATGAGAAAAAAGTAAGTGAAATTGTGAAAAATGTGCTTTCCGGCATGGACTTGTCGGCGTATGAGGAGAAGCCGAAAAGAACGCAGATAGGCGTTTTTGACACAATGGAAGAGGCGCTTGCCGCCTGCAATAAGGCTTACACGGTTTTCAGACATTATAACAAAGAGCAGAGAGAGAATATTATAAACCAGATAAGGCGCCTGACGCACGAGGAAGCCGAGATTATGGCGAAACTCGCGGTTGAGGACACGAAGATGGGCAATGTCTACCACAAGACATTAAAGCACCATCTTGTTGCCGACAAAACCCTCGGCACGGCAGATTTGGACACGCGCGCGCTTTCGGGCGACAGAGGTCTGACACTAATTGAAATGGCGCCGTTCGGAATTATCGGCGCGATTACGCCGTCAACAAACCCAAGCTGTACGGTAATCTGCAACAGTATGTGCATGCTTGCGGGCGGTAACGGAGTTGTATTTAACCCGCACCCGCACGCGAAGAGAATTTCGGCGTATGCGGTTGACCTCGTAAACAGAGCGATTTTGGCAGCGGGAGGTCCCGAAAATATTGTTTGCACTGTTAAAAATCCGACAATGGAAACATCAAATAAAATGGTAAACGACCCGTCGGTGAGAATGCTTGTTGCGACGGGCGGCCCAGGCGTTGTAAAAATGCTTTTGTCGAGCGGAAAGAAGGCTATCGGCGCAGGCGCGGGCAATCCGCCCGTCGTAGTTGACGACACGGCTGATATTCCAAAAGCGGCGAAGGATATTATCGACGGCTGCACGTTCGATAACAACCTGCCGTGTATCGCGGAAAAGGAATGTTTCGTAATGAGAAGCGTTGCCGACGAGCTTATTCAGAATATGTTAAAGCACGGCGCGTATATGATAAACTCCAGCCAAGTTAAGCAGCTTGAGGACGTAGTTCTTGTGTGGACAAAGCCGAAAAAAGAGGGCGATACGCCAAAGCGCGTTATTAACAAGGACTGGGTCGGACGCGACGCAAAGAAGATTTTGGCGCAAATCGGCGTTAATGTCGGCGACGAGGTAAGATGTATAATATGCGAAACGGAGTTTTCACAGGCGTTCGTTCAGACGGAGCTCATGATGCCGATTTTGCCGATTGTACGCGTTGACACATTTGACGAGGCTGTTGAAATGGCAGTTAAGGCAGAGCACGGTAACCGTCACAGCGCGCATCTTCATTCAAAGAATGTTGACCATATGACGCAGTACGCAAAGGCTATCTGCACGACTATATTTGTAAAGAATGCGCCGAGCTATGCGGGTATCGGTTTCAACGCGGAGGGCTGGACGACGTTTACAATAGCAGGCCCGACAGGCGAGGGACTGACTTCGCCGCGCAGCTTTACACGACAAAGAAGATGTGTATTGTCTGACGCGCTGAATATTATTTAAGACGACTGAAAAAGCTGAATTTAAAAATAGCATAAAGATAGCAAAGGAGTTGATAACCTTGACCATAAATGAAAATGAAATTGCCTCATTGGTACAGCAGGTACTGAAGGAAATGACGGGCGGCGCACCTGCGCAGACGTCGGGCGCAGTTTCGTCACAGCCGTCGGGAGGTATTCCCAAAACCTCGCGCGTGGCGATGATGACGGCGCTTAAAAAGTTTGAAATTCAGGAATATCCCATTCCCGAAGTGGGCGATGACGATATTCTCGTAAGAGTTGAGGGCTGCGGCGTATGCGGCACGGACGCGCATGAGTACAAAAACGACCCGTTTTCGCTTATTCCCGTTGTGCTCGGTCACGAGGGTACGGGCGAAATTGTAAAAATGGGTAAGAACGTAAAGGTAGACAGCGCGGGCAAGCCTGTAAAGGTTGGCGATAAGATTGTCACATGTATGATATTTAAGGACAATCCCGATATCACAATGTTTGATTTAAACAAGAATAATGTCGGCTGCGCGGACGTTTACGGACTTCTTCCCGATGACAATGTTCATTTACACGGCTGGTACAGCGAGTACATATTTATAAGAGGCGGCGAGTTCGGTTCGACCTTCTTCAATGTATCCGACCTTGATTTGGATTCGAGAATACTTATTGAGCCGTGCGCGGTTCTGGTACACGCCGTTGAAAGAGCAAAGACGACCAACATTCTGAGATTTAATTCAAGAGTTGTCGTTCAGGGCTGCGGACCTATCGGTCTTATCTGTATTGCGGTACTCCGTACAATGGGTATTGAAAATATTGTGGCTGTTGACGGAAACGAGCAGCGTCTTGAATTTGCAAAGCGCATGGGCGCGGATAAGACGGTTAACTTCATGAACCATAAGGGCATTGACGCTCTTGCGGACGCTGTTAAAGACGCGTTCGGCGGATATTTTGCGGATTTTGCGTTCCAGTGCACGGGCTCGCCTGTCGCTCACGCGAATATTTATAAATTTATCCGTAACGGCGGCGGACTTTGTGAATTGGGCTTCTTCATTAACGGCGGCGACGCGACAATCAATCCGCATTTTGACCTTTGCTCAAAGGAGATTACGCTTGTCGGCTCGTGGGTTTACACGCTTCGCGATTACGTGACAACGTTTGATTTCCTGAAGAGAGCTATTGCGATAGGGCTTCCGATTAAGGAGCTTATCACGCACCGTTTCCCGCTTGAGGAAATGAACGAGGCGCTTGAAACCAATCTGGCGCAAAAAGGACTAAAGATTGCTTATGTCCGCAAGGACTTAATTTAGGTGATACATTATGAATGAAGCAATAGGAATTATTGAAATGTACGGCTTTGTTTCGGCGATAACGGCGGCGGACGCGGCAGCGAAAGCGGCGGACGTTAAGGTTATCGCAATAGACTCGAACAAGCCCGCTAATGCCGAAACGGTTGAAGTGCCGCTGATTATGGCAGTTAAAATTCAGGGCAGCGTATCGGCTGTCGAGGCGGGCGTTGAAGCGGCTGCAAAGGCTGCCGAGAGCGTTTCGGGACTTATTAACAAGCACGTTATACCGCGTCCTACCGACGACGCTCAGAAAATGGCAAACCGCGTAAGTGTCGGCAGGGATAAAGTGGGACACATTCCCAACAACGCGTAAAGGAGGACGAGATATGCAAGCATTAGGATTTATTGAAACAAGAAGTCTGACGGCTGCGATTGAAGCTTCCGACGCGATGACAAAGGCGGCTGACGTGGTTGTTGTCGGAACCGAGAAAATCGGTTCGGGACTTGTGAACGTAGTCATACGCGGCGAGGTTGACGCGGTTAAAGCGGCTGTCGAGGCAGGCGAAGCAGTGGCAAAAGAAATCGGCGAGGTATACGCGGTGCATGTAATTCCGCGTCCGCACGATGATGTCGCTAAGATTTTACCTACAATATAAGGAGGCGCATATCATGGAATTTTCACTCGGATTATTGGAGGTAAGCGCGCTCGGCAATGCGATTATATGTCTTGACGATATGTTAAAGGCGGCAGAGGTCGAATTTGTCGCGACGGAGCGTAAGCTTGGCGGACGGCTTGTAACGGTCGTTGTGCGCGGCGAACTGACGGCAGTTAAAGCGGCGATTGACGCGGGAGCGGCAAGAGCGACGGCGGACAACTGCTTAAAGGCACAGCAGGTAATCGCAAGACCGCACAGCGAAATATTAAAGTTTCTGCATCTTGACGAAGAGGAAAAAACGCCGAATTCGGAAATTGCGGGAACGCATACAGGCTCGGTAGGGGCGAAGAAAGCGCCGACAAAGTCTGTAAAGACGGCAGCCAAAGCGCCGTCAAAGAAAGCAGCGCCTAAAACGGCGGCAAAGACTGCGGCGAAGCCCGCGGCAAAAAGAAAACCGAAAACGGTTTAAAAAACGGTCATAAAGCAAAACGCTTTTTGATATAAAAAATAAGTAAAAAATGGGCAAAGCCCGGAAATATAAGGAGGAAAACACAATGGCATTAGAAGCATTAGGAATGGTGGAAACAAGAGGTCTTGTTGCGGCAATCGAGGCGGCAGACGCAATGGTTAAAGCGGCAAACGTAACATTGATTGGAACAGAGAGAATTGGTTCGGGTCTTGTTACGGTTATGGTAAGAGGCGATGTCGGAGCAGTTCAGGCTGCGACAGACGCAGGTGCTGCGGCAGGCTCAAGACTTGGCGAGCTTGTATCGGTACATGTAATTCCGCGTCCTCACGGCGATGTTGAAAAGATTTTGCCTGAGGCGTAATTACCGCTAATTCGCAGGGGCTGTCAAAAACAGCGCGGAAATCCGCGCGTTTTTGGCAGTTCCCTAAAAACACCAAATCAGTGGAGGAAAAGTAAATGGAATTAGAAGAATTGATTTCAAAAGCAGTCGTTGATATTTTAAAACAAAAGGAAGCGAGCGAAGGCATAAAGGTCGGCGTATCGGCAAGACATGTGCATCTTTCGCAGGCTGATTTGGAAACTTTATTCGGTAAGGGACATGAGCTTACCGTTAAAAAGATGCTTATGGGCGACCAATTCGCGGCTGAAGAATGTGTAACGCTTGTAAGCCCGTCCTTGCGCACAATCGAGGGCGTAAGAGTGCTTGGACCTGTCAGAAAACAGTCGCAGGTCGAGGTGTCAAGAACAGACACATTTAAATTAAAGGTGAGCCCGCCTGTTCGTCCGTCGGGTGAATTAAAGGGCAGCGCGCCTATGTCTCTTGTGGGACCGAAGGGCTGCGTGTATCTTAACGAGGGCTGCATTATCGCGAACCGTCATATACATTTGACGCCCGCCGATGCGGCAAAATACGGAGTAAAGGACAACGATATAGTCGATGTGGAAATACAGAACTCAAAGCCGACGCGTTTTTATAACGTGCAGGTTCGCGTGAGAGAGGATTTCAACACTGAAATGCACATCGACACTGACGACGCAAACGCCTGCGCTATTAAAACGGGCGATAATGTCAGGATTTTAACCAAGTAAATAACATCTAAAAAGGATGATAGAATATGATTATAGGTAGAGTATACGGAAGCGTTGTTTCGACGCATAAGCTTGAAAGCCTTGTCGGCTATAAGTTTATGCTTGTGCAGTATATTGAAAACAACAAGCTGACGGACAAATTTCTTGTCGCGGTTGACGGCGTCGGCGCGGGAATAGGCGAGGACGTAATTATTACGCAAGGCTCGGGCGCGCGTATGGCGCTCGGGAAGCCCGAAATACCCGTTGACGCGGTTATAGTGGGAATTTTGGACGAAAAGCAGGCGTAGGCTGAATAAATTTAGTGGGAGGAAGCGCAATGACATTAGACGAGCTTCAAAAAATTGTATATGACGCGGGAATTGTCGGCGCGGGCGGCGCGGGATTTCCCACGCACAGAAAATTTTCGGATAAGGTAAAGCAAATTGTAGTAAACGCGGCGGAATGTGAGCCCCTGATGATGGTTGACCATCACATTCTGGAAAAGCATTTACAGCCGCTTGTTGACACGTTGAATTTGCTTATTGACACGCTCGGCGCGGACGAGGCGATTATAGGAATTAAGGGTAAGAATATGCACCTTTTAGACGAAAAAATCGTTAAGTCGTTAAACGGCACAAAGGTGAAAATTCATGAAATTCCCGATATTTACCCCGCGGGCGACGAGGTTGTGCTTACATATGAAACAACGGGCAAGATTATTCCCGAGGGCGCAATTCCCGTCATGGTAGGCGTAATGGTAATAAATGTCGAAACGGTATACAACATTCATAAGGCGGTTACTGAAAACGCGCCCGTTACGGAGAAGTACATAACAATCGGCGGCGACACTAAAGAGGATATAACCGTAAAAGCGCCTGTCGGAATGAAAATAAAGGAACTGCTTGAAGTTTCGGGCTACGGCGATTTAACCGATAAAGAAGTAATAAACGGCGGGCCTATGATGGGTAAGCTTGTCGATATTGAAAACGACGTTGTTACAAAAACAACGAAGGGACTGCTTATTTTCCCGACAATACATTCGATTATTCAGCGCAAGAAAATGCCCATGTCAATGACGCTAAAGCGCGCGTCTGCGGCATGTTGCAACTGTACAATGTGCTCCGATATGTGCCCGAGAAATCTTCTCGGCTATGACTTACAGGTACATAAAACCTTGCGCGCGGCGTCGCACAGCGAGGTCAATAATTCCGAGGCGTTTTTGCAGTCGGCTCTTTGCTGCGGCTGCGGCGTATGTACCGTAATCGGCTGTCAGCAGATGCTTGACCCGCAAAAAATTTCAATGGAGATTAAGGGCGCGCTCGGCAAGCACGGTTTGAAGCGTCAGAACAACAAAGCGCCCGAAAAGGTGCGCGACGAAAGAGCGTCAAGGCTTGTTTCCTCGTCGGTGCTTATTGATAAGCTCGGCATAAGGAAGTACGTTAAGGACAAGGTTGAAAGACGGAACGTAAAATTCGCTCCGAAAACCGTTTATATTGAGCTTAAACAGCATGTCGGAAAGCCCGCGTCGGCGACTGTTAAGGTCGGCGATAAGGTAAAAATCGGCGACGTTGTCGCAAGAACGGCATACGAGGATTTGGGAACGACAATGCACGCGAGCATAAACGGAAAAGTAAAAGCGGTAACAGACCGCTTTATAATAATAGAAAAGTAGGTGACAGACGGTGAAATCAATAGGCTTAGTTGAAGTAAAAAATATATCCAAAGGCATTGTGGTTACGGACGAAATGCTAAAGAGCGCGGGCGTAAATCTTATAAGCTCGGGCGCGGTTTGTCCGGGTAAATTTGTCACCATAGTGGGCGGTGAATTATCGGCAATCCACGCGGCGGTTGACCGCGCGGAGCTCATAGCGGAGGACGCGCTGATTGACAAATTCGTAATCGGTAATTTGGGCGACAATGTGTATGAAGCTGTCTGCG
This sequence comes from uncultured Lachnospiraceae bacterium, assembly GCA_964496015.1. GTDB lineage: Bacteria > Bacillota > Clostridia > UBA1381 > UBA1381 > JALEPO01. The sequence continues at coordinate 7,451 of CAZBXN010000068.1, forward strand.
GAACGGCGAATGTTACGGAGCGCAAGGCTCTCGGCGTAGTTGAAACTTTCACGGCGGCGAGCGCGATTGAGGCTGCCGACGCGGCTGTTAAGTCGGGCGACATTGAGCTTATCGAAGTTCGTATCGCGCGCGGTATGGGCGGCAAATGCTTTGTTACAATGACAGGCGACGTTGCCGACGTAAAGGCGGGCGTTGAAGCGGGCGCGAGAATTGCGGCTGATGAGGGCGTACTGATAAACACCGAGGTTATTGCAAATCCTCACCCCGAATTATGGGAAGCGGTAATGTAAAATACGGAATAACAACGAAAATTGATTTTGATAAAATCTATTGACAAA
>CAZBXN010000069.1:0-7751 GCA_964496015.1 uncultured Lachnospiraceae bacterium
TTACACTCCGCCTATAGCCTGCATTTTTATCAGATTTAAAGACGAAGTAAATAAAAAGCACAAAAATAACACTATGAAATTTTAAAAGATTTGTTTAGCAAGATTATTATATCATATAATTATTTATTTGTAAAGGAAAATTTTTGATAAAAGGAGGAAACAAAATGGCTTGTTTGTTTTGTAAAATCATAGACGGTGAAATTCCGTCAACGAAGGTTTATGAGGACGACATGGTTTTAGCATTCCGCGACATCAATCCTCAGGCGCCCGAGCATATAGTTGTCGTACCGAAAACGCATATCGAAAGCGCGAACGACATAACCGCGGAAAACTCAAAATATGTTGCGGCTGTCTGGGAAACAATACCGAAAATCGCAAAGGATTTGGGAATTGCGTCGGACGGCTACAGAGTAGTCAACAACTGCGGCAAAAACGGCGGTCAGACCGTGCCGCATCTGCATTTCCATATTTTAGGCGGAAAATTGTATACAGACCTTTAATACAAAAAAAATAACTGCTTTTGGCGGACACTGTTAAGACAGTAAAGTAGATTGTCTGTCAAACAGGATTAAAAATAGCCTATCACTTTTATAAGTGATAGGCTATTTTTCTATGTGTATAGTGGGACAGATGTCTACATTTTAGGGACATTTAGGGTTTTAAAAACCGCATAAATACTCACTTTTTCAAGTGTGAAATGCCGTCAAACTTAGGGGGTACGTATAGTTATACTCAATACCCTCAAAATGCGGTTCTAAATGTCCACAAAACAAAAAGACAAGGTAAATGCCCAAATTCAGAAATTTATCTTGTCTTTTCAATAGCATTATTATTTCAGATATTGTTTGAAAAAGCTTTCCAGTTTATCAAATGGGATTTTATCTTTTTTATCATATAAATCCGTATGAACAGTATCGGGCAAAATTAAAAGTTCCTTATTATCGCCTGTGAGCTTTGCAAACGCATCACGGCTGAAATAGCAAGAGTGAGCTTTTTCGCCGTGTATTACTAAAACCGCGCTGCGGATTTCGTCGCTATACTGCAAAATAGGCATATTTATAAATGAGAGTGCGGAGGTTGTATTCCAGCCTTCATTTGAATTTAGGGAACGCTCCGTATAACCTCTTTCAGTTTTATAATAGTCATAGTAGTCCTTTACAAAAAACGGCGCGTCAGCAGGAAGCGGGTCAACCACGCCGCCGGCTCTTTGATATGTTTTGTTTTTATAGTCATCTGTACGCTGTGTGTTTAACGCTTTTTTCATTTCATAGCGAGCGTCAGTGCTATCCGCTTCATCAAAGTAGCCTTTTGCATTTACACGGGTCATATCATACATAGTAGATGTAACTGTTGCCTTAATTCTTGTATCCATAGCGGCAGCGTTAAGCGCCATACCGCCAAAACCGCATATACCGATTATACCGATTTTTTCAGAGTCTACATTATCCTGAACGGACAGGAAATCCACAGCAGCCGAAAAGTCTTCCGTGTTAATATCAGGCGAAGCGACATTTCTTACATTGCCGCCGCTTTCCCCGATAAATGACGGGTCAAACGCCATAGCGATAAAACCTCTTGAAGCCATTTCGTCAGCATACAGACCTGCTGCCTGTTCCTTAACCGCACCGAATGGACCTGCGACAGCGATTGCAGGCAATTTGCCTTCTGAGTTTTTGGGAATATACAAATCACCAATCAGCTCAATTCCATAACGATTATAAAATTTTACCTTTGTCCTTGCTACATTTTTATTTAGCTTAAAGCTGTATCCTTCATATTTTGATTTCATAATAAAATCCTCCTGCTTTTTATTTTGCTGTAATATCCAATCCTAATTCGTTAATCCACGAAACAACGGTACTCTTTGACGTACCTGACGCAAAGCGTCTGCCTGCCGTCCAAGTTACTGTATCTGAACAAAGACTGTGCAAGTTGGTCGCGCTGCTGCCGACACCACTGCTTGCAGAAGTACAGAATGGTACGATTGTCTTTCCGCTGAAATCGTAGCTTTCCAAAAATGTATAAATAATCTTAGGCGCTTTACCGTGCCATATAGGATAACCGAGAAATATAGTATCATAATCCTCAATATTTGATACCGAGCCTGCAATTTCAGGGCGGGCGTTTGGATCGCTTTGTTCTTTGTCTGCACGGCAATTTGTGTAATATTTCAAATCATCTTCTGTATAAGGAATAGCCGCTACAATTTCATATTCGTCAGCGTCAACTGCGTCAATGATATGTTTTGCAATTCCCTCTGTATTATTAGTCGCTGAAAAATATGCCACAAGAACTTTCTTGTTATCTGGTGTCGGTGTTGGAGTTGGTGTCGGCGTTGGAGTTGGTGTTTGCGTTGGTGTTTGCGTTGGTGTTGAAGCAGGTTTTTCTATACCATTCTTTTTAAGCCATTCGGAGATTTCATTTCTGTCATACGACGAATAAGTAACGGTCAAACCCTCCTTGATTACACTGTTCGGAGCGAGTTTTGCAATCATACTGATACCCTGTCCGAAGCGTCCGCCGCCCATAGAGCAGAATGGAATAATCGTCTTGCCGCTTAAATCATAATGCGCCAAAAAGCTACTGACAGGAGCAGGGATTGAAGCCCACCAATTACAATATCCAAGCAGAATTGTATCGTATTGGTTAATGTCTAAGCCCTCGTCCTCCAAGTATGCGCTAAGCTCCGGTAAATCACCGCTCCTAAGCTCGTTTAATGCTTCGCCGTATAACGCCGTTCCATTATGTGATGATGAATACGGCGTTTTTCTCTCAATGCGGAATATATCCGCGCCGCTTGTTTCAGCAATAATTTTCGCTAATCCGTCTGTATTGCCCGTTTGCGAGAAATATGCAATCAGTGTTTTATTCGCTGTTCCGCTTTGATTAGTATTAGCCCTGCTTGTAACTGTTCCTTGTCCTGCTTCTGCATTTCGTACAGGTCTCACGCCTATACTATAAAGAGGAACATCTGCGGGGAACGCGCTCCTATATGCCGAGCGAATATGCTTCGGAAAATCATTCCAACCGCCGCCGCGCGCAATTTTGTAATTGCCGCTTTCCGCGCCTGTCGGGTTTTCGGCGGAATTTTCGGTATATTCATCATACCAATCCCATACCCATTCGGCAGCGTTGCCGTGCATATTATAAAGCCCAAAACCGTTAGCATTATAGCTGTCAACGCTTACAGTGTGCTGTAAGTAGCCGTTTACCCAACTTCCGCTTGCGTCATTATTATAGCCGTAGGCATTGTAGCAATTTGCGTCCTCGTCGTGAACATAATCGCCGAAACTGAACGGCGTGCTTGTGTTTGCTCTTGCGGCATACTCCCATTCCGCTTCGGTAGGCAAACGGTAACCATTTGCGGTCTTATCCCAAGTAACGGTTGAGCCATCAATAGTATAGCAAGGCGCAAGCCTCTCTTTTTCACTCAAAGCGTTACAATAGCGTATTGCGTCATACCAAGTAATATTTGTAACAGGCAAATCATCACCTTTGTTTTCGCTCGGATTGCTGTTCATTACAGCCTGATATTCCGACTGAGAAACCTCTGTTTTTGAAATGTAGAAGCTGTCAACTTTTACCTCGTGCTGTGTTTCATCAGAACTGCGTTCAGGTTCGTCAGCAGGACTTCCCATATTAAATGTGCCTCCATTTATTAAGACAAGATTGCCTATTTGTTCCGGCAATGGCGTTGAAGTAGGAACGGGAGTCGGGGTTGGTCTTGTATAAAATCCTGTGTCCGTAAGCCAATTATCTATATCTGTGTCCGTTCTTCTGTCCAAGCCTACCGTTACGGTTGAATTTGGACACAATGCTCTGATTTTTGCCATACTTCCGCTGATACCGCTGCCGCCCGATGTGCAGAACGGCATTACAGTTTTTCCGCTTAAATCATAGCTATCAAGGAATGTACGAACAACAGGCGGCACATCACCCCACCAAATCGGATAGCCTATAACAATGGTATTGTATTGGTCTATATTCGTAATCCTCGTAAGTATTTCAGGACGGGCATCTGTATTGATTTCAGTTTTTGCACGGGAATTGCTGTCATTATAATTCAAGTCCGCGCTTGTGTAAGGCTGGACAGGCAAAATCTCAACAAAATCGCCGCCTGTTTTTGCGTGAATATTCTTTGCGAGATTTTCGGTTGTGTTTGTTGCAGAGAAATATACAACCAAGACATCATTACCGCTGCTTAACGGTTTAAGAGTGTTCATATCCCAAAGGAATGCTTTTATACTGTGAGCCTTAGTCATATCCAAATCCTCCGCATAGTTACCCTCGTTCTCATACATCTTACAGCCTAAAAGCGCATTGTTTTCATCATAGGCGGCAACTATCAGTGTTCCGTTTGAGGGAGCGTCTGAAATACTTGCCGTACCGTTTGTCATAACAAAATCAGTCGCGTTTGCAGCTCCTATACTACAAACAAGAAGCGATAAGATTATCACAAATGATAATAAAAATTTCTTTTTCAATCCGGACACCTCCTATTATTTTTGATAACCGACTTCACTAAACCAATCATTAAGCTGTGAAGCGGCAGTTGATGATGAACCTCTAAGTCCGTCTTTTACATCAGCGTTTGGACAAGCGTCCTTAATTGCCGATACAGATGTTTCTATACCACTTCCGCCTGATGTGCAAAATGGCATGATTGTTTTGCCTGACATATCATAGGTTTCAAGGAATGTGTTAATAATCTTCGGCATAGTACCCCACCAAATCGGATAACCGATAAAAATTGTGTCATAATCGTCTATATTTACCGAAATAGGCTCAAATTCAGGTCTTGCGCTATCGTCCTGCTGTTCGCGGTTTGCGCGGCAATCACTGTTATAGTTTAAGTCTGCACTTGTATAAGGCACTTTCGGAACTATTTCTGATATATCCGCATTTACTGTTTTAGCGATTGTTTCAGCTAATGCCTTTGTTGTTCCTGTTGCCGAAAAATATACTACAAGCATTTTATTTTCCTCTTTTTCGTTATCGCTCGGAGTATCTGTCGGAGCAGGTGTTTCTGCCGGTTCGGGAGTAACTTCGGGAACAGACGGAGTTTGCATAGCTTCCGCATTTTCCGTTATTGTTACCGTTTGAGTGTTTTCGTCCCAATCAACCTCAAACTTAAAGCTCTCTGCAATAAATCTGATAGGAAGCATTGTACGGTCATTTATAATTGTCGGCGCGACATCAAGCGTCTGCGCTGTATCATTCAGGTACGCCGTAGTATTGTTAATAATAAGTCTTATTTCATTTTCGCCATAGTTAAGTGTTACGGTCTGAGTGTCGCCGTTCCAAGCTACTGTGCCGCCCATTTCCTCAACCACTGCGCGAACGGGAAGTAATGTTCTGTCATTCACAATAACAGGAGCGGTACCCTCCGCGTCAATCGGTTTTTCTGTTCCGTTTACTGTCATAACAGGGTTTCCTATCTGCAAGGACAGCATTAAATCATTTTCTGCCGCAATGCCTGTCAGCATTGCAAACATCATACAAATTGTAATAAAGATAGATAATAGTTTTTTCATTTCAAATTCCTCCTGAATTTATTTTACAATTTTGCTTTTCCTAAGCCAATTTTCTATTTCTTCTGCGCTGCAAGCCGTTTATCCAAGATACTACACTGCGGCTTGAAGCTGACGGTGCAAATCTTGTTCCTATTTTCATTTACATTCTCATTACCTCCGTTCTAATTTGTATTTGCAGACTTTCTTATTTGATAAATCAAGAAATCCAGACAATCTAATTCTTTGGTGTGTTTATGCACATTATCAAGGATTTCGGTTCTTCTTTTATTAAGCCATTTAAACATTTCTTTATCATTGCCTGCAATTTTGATAAAATCGTCAATCATTTCTTTATCGCAGCCTGCGTCTGTTAAAATTTCTGAGACATTAAATTCTTTTAACTGTTTTTCCGTCATAAAAATTACCTCTTTTTTTATTGATTAACTTTAATTCTATTATAATAGCAGAACAGCAAAATATCAAATACTTATATTGAATAAAGTAATATGCTTGACAAGCATATTGCTTGTGTGCTATTATACATATAAAAGGAGGAGTGCATTATGGAAATTCGTGTCTTGAAATATTTTCTTGCAGTTGCAAGAGAATTAAGTATTTCAGCAGCGGCAAATACTTTGCATATTACACAACCTACGCTATCGCGTCAGCTTATGGATTTAGAAGAAGAACTTGGGACACAGCTTATTATTCGCAGCAGTAAAAAGCTTTCGCTTACGGCAGACGGTATGCTGCTAAAAAAACGCGCGGAGGATATTGTAAGCCTTGCGGATAAAACAATGTCAGAATTTTTATCAGACGATATTTCCGTAAACGGTGATATTTATATCGGCGGCGGCGAAACGAACGCTATGCGGTTAATTTCAAAAATAGCCGTTGATTTACAGTCAGAATATCCCGATATACATTATCATATTTTCAGTGGAGATAAAGAAGAGATTGCGGAAAAACTTGACAAGGGATTACTCGATTTTGGATTGTTTTTAGGATTTAATGATATAGATAAATACGAGCATATTCGTTTGCCTGTTGTTGATACTTGGGGGCTGCTAATGCGGCGCGATAGTCCGCTCGCAGAGCGTGACATTATAACGGCTGCGGATTTGCAGGATATACCGCTTATTGTATCACGTCAAACTTTGTTTAGCCGTGATATACCCAAATGGATACAGCGTGATTTTGATAAATTAAATATTGTCGCAACTTATAATCTGCTTTATAATGCGTCGCTTATGGCAGATGAAGGGTTGGGATATGTCTTGTGTCTTGATAAAATTATACGGACAAATGAAAAAAAGACGCTCTGTTTCAAACCTCTTAATTCTGATTTAAGAGTGCATATTGATATAGCGTGGAAAAAATATCAGATATTTTCAAAACCTGCGGAATTATTCCTAAAAAAATTACAAGAGAAATTTGAAAATGATTTGAATTAAATAAAAAGTATTATATAAAATAAACGGAAATCGTATCAAACAATTCCCGTTTTAAAGCTGTTATTGAATATAGTTATTGCGAGCGTTATTTATAAGTTTTCTTGCTATTATAAATTTTTCATTTCCAACAGCAGGAATATCTCTGTAACAACTATCAAGCGAAAATTCTTCGTCATAATTAAATGACGCATCTACTGATTTATAAATTATTTCGTATGCTTCTTTGACCACTTGTGTATAATCCTTGCCGTTCTGTACCTCTGCAATTAGGTCGGCAAGTAATACATTTAATTCTTCTTCCGCTTGTGCGTATGCGTCAGGGCGGAGCTGCATATCTCTCATAATGCGGATTGAGTTCTGTGCGATTGGTGATAATGTTCCGTAACCGTTTCCGTCTGTCTGATTTGCCATAACTGCTTTTCGTATTCTTGTATTCGCATAACCAGCGGCTAATGTGTAACCGAGCTTTCCCGATTGTACCTCGTCAAGAATATCACCTATAATATTTTCAGTGATTTGTATTTGCTGTTCTGTCGCGTTCAATGGTGCGCTTTCTCTCGGAATTTCTGCGGCATAAACAGGAATATTTGACACTGTCAATGCTGCCACAATAGCAAGTGTAATTATTCGTTTTTTCATTTTCATAGCCTCCTTATTCTTCTGTTATATCTCTGAAAATTTTGCTTTCGTCAAATACTAAACTGTCGCATATCATCTGTACTCCAAGTCTGAAACCGAGCTTGAAATTTTCAATATCGCTTGTGGCTGTGATTTCATCGTGTGC
>CAZBXN010000070.1:0-7708 GCA_964496015.1 uncultured Lachnospiraceae bacterium
ACCCGTCGTTTTTACGTTTCCCCGGCGGCTGCGCGGTTGAGGGTCAGACAATGGATAAGGCGTGGAACTGGAAGGACACAATCGGCGATGTTTCAGAGCGTAAGGAAATGATAAATATCTGGGATACGGACGGCACATATAAAATGACCTACGGTTTGGGCTTCTACGAGTATTTCCAGATGTGCGAGGATTTGGGCATGGAGCCTGTTCCTATCCTAAACTGCGGTATGGCGTGTCAGGTGCGTTCTGGAAGTGCAACGGACGAGGAGCACCTCGTTCCGATGGAAAAATTACAGCCCTATATTGACGATGTGCTTGACTTAATCGCGTTTGCAAACGGCACAGACGAAAATAACGAATGGACGAAAAAGCGTATTGAAATGGGACACAAAGAGCCGTTTAATATGAAGTATATCGGTATCGGAAACGAGCAGTACGGCGAAATTTATTTTGAGCGTTATAATGAATTTGCGAAGCAAATTCACGAGAAATATCCAGACATTAAGCTTGTCACAACCTCGGGAACGGCGTCAAGCGGAACGGGCAATGACCTTGCTTGGAATTGGGCGAACGAAAATCAGGAATTAGCTGACCTTATGGACGAACACTACTACGAAAACCCCGATTGGTTCAGAACCCACGCTTACCGCTATGACAATTACCGCCGTGATACTAACACAAAGGTATTCTTAGGCGAGTACGCTTCAAAGGGCAATACGTGGTATAACGCGCTTTCGGAAGCCGCGTTTATGACGGGTCTTGAGCGCAACGCGGACGTTGTAAAAATGGCGAGCTATGCGCCGATGTTTGCAAAGTACGGCAATACGCAGTGGACGGCGGCAAATATGATTTGGTTTAATAATAACGATTATGTGCTTACGCCAAATTACTATGTGCAGAGCTTGTTTTCAAATAATCGCGGCGATTATTCGCTCCCGACAGACGTTAAAATGAACGGCATTGAAAAGGATAACACGCTCCACGGCGGTATTGTTGTCGGAAGCTGGGGAACGCATAACGAGTTTAAGGACATAAAAGTTGATATAAACGGAGGTAATTTATATTCGATAAAAGGTAACGAATGGGTATTCGGAAACGGCGATTGGTCTGTAAATGGCGATACTGTTGTACAGTCGGGCGACGAAACAGGTTCAACGGCATGGTTAGACCTTCCGAATTTAAACAACTATACCCTTACCTTAAAGGCTAAAAAGACAGCAGGCGGCGAGGGATTTCAAGTCGGCGTTGCCGCTGAGGACGGACAGAATTATTACAGAGTAAATATCGGCGGCTGGGGAAATACAACGGCTAAGGTACAGCATATTGTTGACGGTGTGTCTGCCGAAACGGGCAATGTTGCGGAGCAGTCGTATGTCGGCAATGTGCATATTAAGGACAATGAGTGGTATGACGTAAGAGTTGAAGTAAGCGATTATGAGATAAAAGCGTATTTGAACGACGAATTTATCTGCTCTTATGTTAAACCGTCAGAGTACGGTCCCGTTTACGCGTCAAGCGTGTATGACGAAACGACAGGTGAAATAATTGTTAAAGCCGTAAATACAACCGACAGCGACGTTACGGCAGATATAAACTTGAAGCTTAGCGGCACAATGGGATTTTTAAGCGGTTCTAAGGCTAAGGTTACAACCATGAGCGGCAATACAGCTTTGGAGAACAGTCTTGAAAATAAAAACGCGGTTGTTCCTGCCGAAAGCGAGATAACTGTTGACGGAAGCGAGTTTGATTATACAATGAAAGCAAATTCCTTCAGCGTTATACGAATACCGACAACATCTGTAAATTCAATAACCATGCCTAAGGTATCCGGTTATATTTCAGGCTATGCGGACGGAACATTCAGACCCGACAAAACAATCACGCGCGCGGAAACGGCGGAGATGCTTTTTGGACTTTACGGTAATATGGAATACCCGATAGACCTGCCGCGGAAATTTAGTGATGTAGGCGAGGCGTGGTATTCAAAAGCGGTTAATTTTGCGGGGGACAGGGGATATGTTTCGGGTTATCCCGACGGTACGTTTAAGCCCGACAAGACAATCACCCGCGCGGAATTTGCTTCGATTATCGGGAAATTCCTCTATATTGAGCCTGAAACGCTTTCTGAATTTTCAGATGTTCCGTCAACGCACTGGGCGGCAGGATATATCGGCGCACTGGGAAAGAGAGGATATATTACGGGTTATTCGGGCGGCACATTTAAGCCCGACAGCACAATAACGCGCGCGGAGGCGGTTACGATTATAAACAGGGCGTTGGGACGCCCCGACGTGACGGCAGAGAACCCGTTTACGGACGTAACGCCGTCGCACTGGGCGTATAAAGAGATTTTAAAGGCAGTAAAATAACAGGAGAAAAAATCATGATTTTAGCAATAGACATAGGAAACACAAACATTGTTATCGGCTGTTTCCATAACGACAAGATTAAGTTCACAGAAAGACTCTGGACGAACCAAAAATCAACGGAGCTCGAATACGCGATACGGTTCAAAAACGTGCTCGAAATTTACGGCATATCGCCCGAAAGTATCAGCGGCGGAATAATTTCCTCCGTTGTGCCGTCGCTGACGAATATAATCAGGTCGGCAATGAAAAAGCTGATAAACGCCGATATTATGACGGTCGGACCGGGCGTGAAAACGGGACTTAACATCTTAATCGACAACCCCGCACGGCTTGGCAGCGATTTGGTTGTGGACGCGGTCGCGGGTATAAACGAATATCCCGCGCCGCTCGCGATTTTCGACCTCGGCACTGCGACGACAATTTCGGTAATCGACAAAAACAAAAACTATATAGGCGGGGTTATTATCCCCGGTATCGAGGTGTCGCTTAATTCGCTTGTCGGCGGTACTTCGCAGCTCCCGAAAATCAGCCTTGACGCGCCGAAAAAGGTAATCGGCACAAATACGGTCGATTGCATGAAAAGCGGAATTTTGCATTTTACCGCGGCGGGAATTGACGGCATGATTGGGAAAATCGAGGCGGAAATCGGCGAAAAAGTAACCGCCGTGGCGACGGGCGGACTTGCGCCGATAGTCGTCCCCCTTTGCGGGCGCGATATTATTCTTGATGACGAGCTGCTGCTAAAGGGACTGATGATAATTTACAATAAAAATATATAAGGAGGACGCTATGCTTACAGGAAAAACAGTAATTTTGGGCGTTTCGGGCAGCATTGCGGCGTACAAGTCCGCGAACCTCGCGCGTATGCTTAAAAAACTCGGCTGCAATGTGCATGTTATCATGACGAAAAATGCGGAAAACTTTATAAATCCTATTACATTTGAAACGCTGACGGACAACAAGTGCCTTACCGACACCTTTGACCGCAATTTTCAGTACAGCGTTGAGCATGTTGCGCTTGCCAAACAGGCGGACGCCGTTATAATCGCGCCTGCAAGCGCGAACGTAATCGGCAAAATTGCGAACGGTATCGCCGACGATATGCTCACGACCACCGTCATGGCGTGTCCGTGCAAAAAAATTGTGTCGCCCGCAATGAATCATAATATGTTCCATAACCCGATTGTACAGGATAATATAAAAAAGCTGCAAAATTACGGCTATGAGATTGTCGCGCCCGATACGGGCATGCTCGCCAACGGCGACATAGGCGACGGGCGTATGCCGTCGGAGGAGCTGCTGCTCGAATACGTTCTAAAGGAAATTGCGTATAAAAAAGATTTGTCGGGCAAAAAAGTGCTTGTGACAGCAGGCGCGACGCGCGAAAAAATCGACCCCGTGCGGTATATTACAAACCACTCAACGGGCAAAATGGGTTATGCGCTCGCAAAAAACGCAATGCGGCGCGGCGCGGACGTGACGCTTGTCACGGCGAAAACGGAAATTAAACCGCCCGAATTTGTGAAAATAATCGAGGTCGAAAGCGCGGCGGAAATGCTTAACGCCGTACTTGAAAATTCGGACAGCGCGGATATTATAGTAAAGGCGGCGGCGGTTGCCGATTACTGCCCGAAAACCGTTTCGGACAGTAAAATAAAAAAATCGGACGGCGACGCGGCAATAGAGCTTACGCGCACGGCGGATATTTTAAAAACGCTCGGCGAGAGAAAGAAACCGAACCAGATTATATGCGGCTTTTCCATGGAAACGGAAAATCTGCTTGAAAATTCGCGGAAGAAGCTTGACGGGAAAAATGCGGACATGATTGTCGCCAACAGCCTCAAAACCGAGGGCGCGGGCTTCGGGACGGACACGAACGTTATTACGATTATAACGCGCGAAAAGGAAGTTCAGTTTGAAAAAATGAGCAAGGACGAAGACGCGGCGCGGATTTTTGATGCGGCGCTGGAATTGACAAAATAAAAATAAGGGGTCAAACCCCTTATTTTTTCCCCTTATTCTGAGCGTTACTTTTCCCAATCCACTGTTAAGCCGAGAGCTTCGGCGGCGAAGCGGATAGGGATATAAGTGCGGTCTTCGGAAATTACGGCTTGCGTATCCATTTTTACATTGTTTCCGTCAACGGTCATGGTGTCGCTGCCGATTACGATTGTTATGATTTTTCCGTCCTGCGCTATTGTGACGGTCTGATTTGCGCCGTCCCAGTCCACTTTTGCGTCAAGCATTTCCGATACCGCGCGGACAGGCACAAGCGTGCGGTTGTTGCCGTCGATAAACGGCTTCGCGTCAAATTCAACCGCCTTACCGTCAACACTTATTGTGATTTCCTCGCCGCCCTTGACCTCCAGCTTTTTCGGCTCGGGTGACGCGGCAGGGACTGCGGTTTCTTTCGGCTTTGCGGTAGGCTCAATTGTTTCCAATGGTTTTTTTGTCGGTTTCGTCGTAGAAACAATTTTCGGCATGAGCGTTGTTTCGGGTCGGTCTGTTTCGCGTACTGTAGCTTTGTTCATAGTTAAATCAATTTTATCGCAGCGGTTAAACGCCCCCGATTTGATTGTCTTTACAGTCTTTGGGATTGTAACCTTTGTCAATTCCGAGCAGTCCAAAAACGCATCAAAGTCTATTATTTCAAGTCCGTCCTCAAATTCGAGCGTTTTCAGCGACTTGTTACATGCAAAGGCAGATTCGCCTATTTTTTTTATATGCGACGGGATTTTTGCGGTCTGCATATTTTCGCACCACATAAAGCAGCACGGCGGGATTTCCGTGATACCATCGGGAATAATAGGCTTTTCAAGTGAAGTGCAATAACTGAAAGCTTCTGTTTCTATTTCATCTATTTTACCTTTAAATTCCATGTCTTTCAAATTATACGCCTCGCTGAAAGCGTGCATTGTAATTGTTTTGAGCGTTGACGGATAAACAATCTTTTCTGCCGCACTCGCGCTGAACGCATATTCCTCAATTCGTTTTACGCTGTCGGGAATTACCGCCGTTTTGTCCTTTCCCGTGTATTTGTAAAGAACAGTATTATTATGCGTAAGTAAAAAATCCTCGGGATAATTATTTACATAAGCCGTACCGTCAAAAACCTTTCTGCCGATGTTGATATTTTTATCCCATTCAATATCGGCAAGGCTCTTGCAATTATAAAAGGCTTCGTCGCCTATTTCTGTTACCGAACTTGGAATTGTGATTTTTTCAAGGTATTCACAATTTTTAAAGCAGGAAAAACCTATGCTTTCCACTCCTTCGGAAATAGTCGCATGTTTTAATTTTTTACATGAATTAAAACAGTCATCAGGGATTTTTTTCTGGCTCGACGGAAAAGTGACGGTTTCCAGATTTTCAAACTCTCGTAAGGACAAAAAGGTGATATTTGAGCCTTCTTCAAATGAAATTGACTTTATTTGCTCTATGTTTCCGTCAATTTTCATATGATTTCCAAACGAAGTAATTTTTTTCCCTCCAATTTCGGAAGGAATTTCAAGAGACGTAACTTCTGAATTAAACGTAATTCCGACTATGCTTGTACCGCGGCTGCTTGCTGAATATTCGTACACGCAGCCGTCAGCAGAGGAATATTCCTCTGCCGCGGCTAAAAAACACATGTTGACGGTACATATGGCTGTTATTGTTAAAGCAGCCAATACGTTTTGAAATATCTTTTTCATAAATATTGTCTCCTTTTATTTAGTTTTATAATCTGTGAAATGACAATTGATAAGGTGAACTCTTATGACCTCCGCTATGTATAGTAAACGCTTTTTCATTCATATCATTTATAGGGTCGTAAATTGTAATATCGGTGTTTTCGGGAATTGTATACACGCGTGATTCCTCCCACGTAGTATATGCAGATAATTCAGATATGCTCCATAAGGATATACGTTTTTCCGAAGAACCATATACAAAAGTTCCGTTTTCCAGTTGAGCTTGCTCTGCTAAACTTCTGTTCTTTATTGTTATAGCATATACTGCGTCAGCTGTACCCCAATAATCAATACAAAAGGCATCAACATCCCAAATATCTGTTAAAGCATATTCCGTATTAGCCAAACTACTGTGAATATTTTCTCCGTTATAAGCATTAAAAATAGAACCTGTTACATCATCCGGATAGTTACTAACTGATTCAAAATTAATCATTCCATATCCATCAACAGATGAACTGAAATAAATCATAACATAAAACTCTACTAGTTTTATTGATGGATAATCGGCTGTATCTATTTCCATTGAAATGGTATTATCATTATTTACAGAGGTCATTGTTCTAAATGGTTGAGTCCCAATACCCCTGCCCGTGTCTCTCCAAATCTTAGCGCATATTTTTGATGTTCCTGTTATAGTAAACTTAAATTTTCCTGTTTTGCTTGAATTTAAATAATCTTGCGGTACGCTTACATTATATGCTACATTTTTATTCTTTTTGTTTTTTTCTTGCAATCTGAATACAGAATCTCTAAGATACAATTCTTCCGATTCATTTTTTATATCAGCACCTGTAATGTCACTCGGCAATGAAAGAGGCATTGGATTATATAAATCTTCAGGATTATACATATCAATACTTAAATCATACATTTCAACACCATTCTCTGTTGAAATATAACCTGAATATTGGATATTGTCACTATTTGTAAAAATTCTGTATGTTTTATTTTTTGGCAGATTCTGACAATATTCATAAAAATCATAAGCTTTAATTTTATCGTATTTTGCAACAGTTCCATCAATATAAATGTGTCCGTTTTCATCTTTCGTCGTGCCTTGTTTTAATACGTCTGTATCTGCAACTAAAATTATAGAGGTATCATCAGTTGTTTCTGCCGTTACATATTCGGGCATATCAGCAGTTTCTTTATTAACTGATACAACCTTATTATATTCTACAGAATTACCGTTTTCTGTTTCGGTTAAAACGACATTATACAACTGCCCCACCTCTAAGTTAGGAGTATAAAAAGCTCCCTGTGTAAGTTGTTTATTATATACCGTTTCATCATCAAGGGTAGATATTTTAAGGTTGACATTATCCATATCATCAAGCTTTTTCATATATACGCATTTTAATGATAATTCGGCAAAATCATTTGCAAAGCCTGTTATTTTCATTGGAAAATCTTCATATATTTTTGGTGCAACATCTCCTAATGCGTCTACATTCCAATGATTTTCATCTAATTCTGCTTGTGTTATATTCACATCATTACCGTTTTCATCTATGTATGAATATACAATAGAATTATCAGGGGATTGTTCTTCCGCAAATGTGCTGATACTTATTGCTGATACTGCTATAACAGCAGCCAAAG
>CAZBXN010000071.1:0-7684 GCA_964496015.1 uncultured Lachnospiraceae bacterium
CGTCCTCATGAATTTTCCACGAGCCTATATGACATTCGTAAATATTCATCGGAGCCTTTAAATTATTTCTTTTCCTTGCGTCATTATACCACGCCTTGTCGCTCCACTTATATTTTGATATATCGCGCACCACCGAGGCCGTGCCTGGTCTTAATTCCGCCTCGAAAGCATAGGGGTCGGCGCGGTAATAAGTGTTTCCGTCCGTCGCCTGTATAGCATATTTATACAGCGAGCCCTCCTTAATGTCCGTGAAAAATCCGTACCACACGCCTGTGGTAGTAATTTTGGACAGCGGTTTGTCAAAGCCGTCCCAATTGTTAAAATCGCCTGCCAAGCGAACACTTACGGCATTGGGCGCCCATACGGCAAACCTCCACCCCTCCTGTCCGTCAACTTTAATCTTATGAGAGCCAAGCATCTTATATGATTTAAAATTGTCGCCGGAATTGAAAAGATATGTCTGAAACTCGCTTATGTCAGCCCAAGTCTGTTCATTTGTCATCCGCCTTCTCTCCTTCCGTTGAAGTCCTTAATTGAATATATATAATTCAATTTTACTATATAATTGTACCATAATTTTTTTTGGTAGTAAAGACCATATTTTGAATAAATTTTCAAAATATTTTTGTATATTTTCACGAAAATGTCTTATTTTTCCTCAAATATCGCCTTTTTGTCGTATTTTATACGTTTATTTTCTCGTTTTCAAGCATGGTTTATGTAATTTTTTTATAAAAGTTCACACAAAAAGACACTGTCAAATATTTCTCGGCAGTGTCTTTTTTTCAGTTTTTTGTTATTGCTTCCCGCTGACGAAAATCCGATAAAAGATTGGAAACGGTCAGCCCTTTCACGGGATGGTACGCATAAGGCGCAATTTGCGCGAGCGGTTCGAGCACAAAAGCGCGGTTTGCCGCCTCGGGGTGCGGAATTGTCAAATCCGCGTCATTTAGTACAATATCGTCGTACAAAATAATATCAAGGTCGAGCGTTCTCGGTCCCCAGCGGATTTTACGCTCTCTGCCGTGCCTGTCCTCGATTTCATGCAGAAAATCAAGAAGCTCATGCGGCAGTAAAAGCGTTTCAACTTCAATACAGCCGTTTAAAAAATCGTCCTGTTCCACGCCGCCGACAGGCTTTGTCACAATAAAATCCGATACTTTTCTGACCGAGCAATAACGGCTTTCGTCAATTTCCTTTACCGCGCCCGCAAGATGACCTGTCGTGTCGCCGATATTCGAGCCGAGCGCGATATATGCCGTATGACGCGCGCGCGTAATTTCAACGCCGACATAATCGACATTTGTTAAAATCGGCGCCCACGGCTTTTTCACACTGATTTTCACGCTCTTTATTTTACTAAAGCCGAGAAGTATCTGTTCGGCAATGCTTTCCGCCGCCGTTTCAATCAGCTTATATGTGTTTTTCGTCATAGTTTCCTTTATAAGCGCGCAGACCTTCGCATAGTTCACGGAATTTTCAAGCTTATCCGTTCTGCCCGCCGCGCGCGTGTCGCAGAAAAGCTCCGCGCTTATTATAAACTTCTGTCCGAGCGCGTTTTCCTCTTTCAGCACGCCGTGACGCGCGAATACCTCAAGCCCCTTTATCACAATTTTATCCATAAGAAAATCCCCTTTATTTTAATTCCGTAAACGTTACGGAACCCGCCGCCTTTACCGACTCGCCCGCCGATATGTCGAACGTGAACGAATTTGTGTCAATGCTCCCTAAATTTTCGCTTATCCGCAGACTGTCCGACGAATTGTATACAAGCAGGTTTCCGCCGCCCGACGCTATATATCTGCCCTCGGCAATGTCCGACGGGCATTTGAGCGTTTTATCCGAAGCGTAAACCGACTTGCCCTCGGAAAGCTTTTTTATGTCTTTCGACTGCTCAAGATACGCTTTTTTCCTCTCTATCGACAAATTCATTTCCGACAGCGTTTTTTCCGCTTCGTCAACGCCCGATTTCAGATTTTCGTATTCCGTCATATATTCTTCGGCTTCCTCGGCAACCTCGTTTTTGCTGTCGATTTTTTCCTCAAAATCGGATATTTCATTCTTTAAATCCGCGCGCTTTTGTTCAAGCCGTTCGTTTTCGTCCCCGAACACTTTCATTTCCGCTCTGATTTCCCTTTTCGCTTTTCCTTTCGTCGCGAGTTTATGAGAAAAAACAGCCGACGATATTATCACCGCAAGCATCAGGACTGCCGTGATTATTGATATTATCAGTTTTTTCCGTTCCATAATAATCACCATAGCCTTTCTCAATTTTCGGGGTTAAATGCTGCCGACGCTTCGATTTTTATTGTATCTCCCTCGGAAAGCCCGCATTTATAGCCCGCCGAGGAAAGCTTTGTGTTTATTTTGAGCTTGCTGTCCTTATCGGACACAAGCAGGCTTCCTTTTCCCGTAACGGAATATTCCCCGACGGCTATATGCTTGCCGACGGTGTACATTCCCGGGGTAAGCGTGATTTTCCCGCCGCCCGAAAGTGCAATTTCCGAATTTAAGCCGTCTATTTCAGTCTGTTTTTCGTCTATTTCCTTTTCGGCGGCGTTCATCTTTTCGGACAATTCCTCGTATTTATCCGTCGTCTTGTCGCGCATTTCCTCATAATCGGTTATGGAATTTAATTCCGCTTTAAGCTCCGCGCGCTCCTCATACAGCTCGTCAACGCGCCTGTTAAGGCGGTTATTTGTCCGATACGCCTTTAAATAATCCTTGTTTTCCTCTTGCAGCCGCTCCTTAATTTCAGCCGTTTTTTCGGCATTTTTCGGGATTATGCAGCCTATGAGCGCGCCAAAGACGCAGCTTGCGACAAAAGCGCAAGCTCCGTATATGATAAGCCGCTTTTTTCTGTCGGCTAAAATCTCTTTTATTTTCGATTTAATAAATGCAAAAAAATACGAGAACCTCTTTTTTATAAAATTCCATGCGAATTGCAGCTTGTCCCGAATTATGAGGAAAGCTTTGGGCAGCCGCATTTTATCAAGCGGCTTTATCAACTGCTTTTCGGAAACATCAGCCATTTCCTGCTTTTCCTCCAAAACATTTTCCTCCGCAGTAAAATCCTCTTCGCCGCCGTTTTTATCCTTATAATACTCGTATATCTCTTCTTCGATTATTTCTTTCTTTTCTTCTTCCATAAGCAATACCTCAATTTAAAGTCTGCACCAGAAATACGTCCTTATACTGATGAGCAAAGCTGTCATGCGAAGCTTTCGCTTTGTCGTAATCGTCAAACAGTCCGAACACCGACGGTCCCGAGCCGCTCATAACCGCGCCCAGCGCGCCGTTTAACAGCATTTTTGTTTTTATGCCGCCGATTACGGGGTGCATTTTTGCCGTTACCGTTTCCATTACATTGCATAAGCTGTCGGAAATTCCGCGTATATCGCCGATTTTGAGCGCTTTTGTTATTTTTTCCCTGTCGGGTCTTGCGCCGACGGGCGCGCCGTCGATTTTCTCATATATCGAAGCCGTTGACACATTTATCGGCGGCTTTACAATCAGCACATTCGTTTTCGGCATCGGCGGCAAATCGGTTAAAACCTCGCCTATTCCCTCGGCAAGCTTCGTGCCTCCCATAATACAGTACGGAATATCCGCGCCGAGCTCTGCGCCCATGTCACACAATTCCTTTTCATTAAGTCCCGCGTCAAACAGCATATTCATAGCCTGCAAAACGGCTGCGCCGTTTCCGCTGCCGCCCGCAAGCCCCGCCGCGACGGGGATATTTTTATGAATCATGATTTTTACGCCGCCCATTATGCCCGTTTTTTCAAAAAACAGCCCCGCGGCTTTATACGCTATGTTTTTTTCGTTTATCGGCAGATATTTTAAATTTGTGCTGACGGCAATATCGCCGCGCGTTTTATCGACAAGCACCAAATCAAAAAGCGAAACCGTCTGCATAATCATTTCGACATCATGATAGCCGTCCGCGCGCTTTCGCAAAACGTCAAGCGTAAGGTTGATTTTCGCGTAAGACCGGGCGATTGCGCGGTTGCCCGTAATTATAATATCGTCTTTCAGCATACTGTTCCGCCCCCTTTTTACAATAATTCGTGTGAATTGTTTACTACCTCATGTATTTTTTCGTCCGTTATACTGTCCCCACATTCCTGCTTTTTAAGATACGCAAGGTATTCAATATTGCCCTCGGGTCCTTTTATCGGTGAATATGACAGACCGCCGACATAAAAGCCTATGCTTCTCGCAAAATCAAGTATATTTTTTATGACCTCATAATGCACGTTTATGTCCTTTACCACGCCCTTTTTGCCGACCTGACCGCGTCCCGCCTCAAACTGCGGCTTGATGAGCGCGGCAATTTCGCCGTTATCCGAAAGCAGTTCTTTGGCGACGGGCAGCACAAGCCTCAGCGATATAAACGACACGTCTATTGACGCAAAGTCGATTTTTTCGCCTATATCCTCGGGTGTGACGTACCGTATATTTGTGCGCTCCATATTGACAACGCGGCTGTCCTGACGAAGTTTCCACGCAAACTGACCGTAGCCGACATCAACTGCGAATACCTTTTTCGCTCCGTTTTGAAGCATGCAGTCGGTAAAGCCGCCCGTTGACGCGCCTATGTCCATTGTCGTCTTTCCCTCAAGCGTAATCGGAAATTCCTGCATTGCCTTTTCAAGCTTCAAGCCGCCGCGGCTTACGTATTTTAGCTGTTCGCCGCGGATTTCCACATGTGTTCCGTCCTCGTCAACCTGCATACCCGCTTTGTCGCACTTTTGGTTATCTATATAAACCTGCCCCGCCATGATAAGCGCTTTCGCTTTTTCACGGCTTTCGGTAAGTCCCTTGTTTACCATGAAAATATCCAATCTTATTTTAGGCATAGGCAGCTCCTTTCTTCCGTTTATCTGCACTTTTCCGCGATTGTTTCCGCGTCAAGACCATATAATTTATCAAGCTCGGCAATACTTCCGTGAGGTATCGGCGTATCTGGAAATGCGAAAATTTTAAATTTACATTCAACGCCCTTTTCTTCAAGCAGCGCTGCAATCATTGAGCCCATACCGCCGATTTTGACACCGTCCTCAATCGTTATTACAGACTTTGTTTTCATTGCCGTTTTAAGCACCGCAGCCTCGTCAAGCGGCTTAATCGTCGGTATTGCGACAATTTCGGCGTTAATTCCGTCGGCGGATAAAATTTCCGCAACCTCCTGCGCGCGTTTTACCATTCGTCCCGCCGCGATAATGCTTATGCCGCTTCCGCTCTTTACCGTTACGGCTTGTCCGAACACAAAATCCTCACTCGGCACGCTTGCCTGTTCGTTTCCTCTCGGATAGCGTATTGCGATGGGCCCGTTATGCACGTTTACCGCATAACACAGCATTTTGTCAAGCTCCAAAAATGTCGAGGGCGACAAAATCGCCATATTCGGCATATGAGAAAGATACGCTATATCGTAAATTCCCTGATGCGTTTCGCCGTCCGCGCCGACAATTCCCGCGCGGTCAATCGGGAATACGACATGAAGCTTTTGCAGACAAACGTCATGCAGCGTCTGGTCGTACGCCCTTTGCAGAAACGACGAATACAGCGGAATGACAGGCACATATCCCCCCGCGGCAAGTCCCGCCGCAAGCGTCACGCCGTGCTGCTCGGCAATTCCGACGTCAAAAAAGCGGTTTTTAAACTGCTTGGAAAATCCCGATATTCCCGTACCATTGGGCATTGCGCCCGTAATCGCGACAACCTTGTCGTTTTTCTTGGCAAGCTCTGTCAGAACCGTTCCGAACCGCTCGCTGTAGGTTTCCTCCGGCGGCGCGGTTTTGCCCGTTTTCGCGTCAAATTTTGAAATGCCGTGGAATTTCTGCGGGTTGTTTTCGGCAGGGTAATAGCCCTTGCCCTTTTTCGTCTGAACATGTATTAAAACGGGCTTTCGCTCTTCCTTTGCATATTCGAGAACCGCCGTAAGCGAATTTAAATCATGCCCGTCCACGGGCCCTATATACGTAAAACCCAAATCGTCAAAAAGCGTCGTCGGAATTACCATTCGGCGCACCGCGCGCTTAATCGTTCTTATGAAATTGCCAATCGGCTTCCCGATTAGCGGAAGTTTGTTTAAAACCGCCTCAACCGCGCGCTTTGACTTAAAATATGACGGCGAGGTTCTGAGGTTTCTCAGATGCGTCGCGACCGCGCCGACATTTTTTGAAATTGACATCTCATTGTCGTTTAATATAAGAATAAGCGGCGTCTTGCTGTGACCCGCGTCATTCATCGCCTCGTACATCATTCCGCCCGTAAGCGCGCCGTCGCCGAATACGGCGATTACATTATTGCTTTTTCCGTCCAAATCGCGCGCGCGCGCCATACCGAGCGCCGCCGATATGGAGGTCGAGCTGTGACCCGTGTCAAACGCGTCCGCGTCGCTTTCCGAGCGTTTCGGGAAGCCCGATATTCCGCCGAACTTACGCAATGTATTAAATTTGTCCTTTCTGCCAGTCAGAATTTTATGAACATAAGACTGATGTCCGACGTCAAATATTATTTTATCCTCGGGAACATTAAAAACAGCGTGCAGAGCTACCGTAAGCTCTACCACGCCGAGGTTTGACGCGAGATGTCCGCCCGTTTTTGAAACGTTTTCAACCAAAAAACCGCGTATTTCCCTGCAAAGACGCGTTAATTCACTGTTATTCAGTTTTTTTAAATCCTCCGGCGAATTAACGCGGTTTAAAATCTCGTACATTATAATGCTCCTGCTATTTTCTGAATAAATGCTTAAAAAAGTACATCATTTTCCCGACAATAAACACAATAGCATTTCCGTTTTTCATGGAAATTCCCTTTGACATCGCTTTCCCGCCTATCGTCATCGCTCCCACAAAGCCCGTTATTATAAGGCTCGGCAGCATACCTTTAAGCGAAAACATCGAAACCAGCTCCGCTACGATAAGCGTAGTCGTCGCACCCGAAATAATGCCCGCAATATCGCCTATTACGTCGCAGCAAAGATTTGCAAGCTGCGGCGCGTGGCGTATTACGGAAATGCTTTCCCTCGCGCCCGCGACTTTTCTCGCCGCGAGAGAGTGGAACGGCTTTTCCTCCGCCGACTGAACGGCGGTTCCCACCATATCAAACAATATGTTTACCGCTATGATAAACAAAAGCAGCAAAAACGCGAAAAATACGCTCAGCGAGTTCATTGCAACAGATGTCACAAAGCTGAAAAACACCGATAAAACAAATGATAAAATAAGTACCGCGACCGTCCATTTATGTGTTGTTGACACATTCAAATCGGGGCGCGAAATTTTAAATTTCTTTCGTTTCGGTATGTCGGATTTATCCAAAGTTAAATTCTCTCCTTAATCAAAACATTTTATTTTAAATAATAGGGCAATGAACAGAGTAAAGTTTGCGGCTTAGGTCCAGCAGGTTTTCCCGCGCGTCTGCTCTATCGTCGCCGAAAGAGCGGTTTCCCATTAAAGACACGCATCCAAGCGGTAAAATACCGCCCAAATCGCCGAATTGCCACTTAGTCCGCACTGCAATCCTCTGTCCATTCGGTTAAGACAGCCTAGAGGTTTTCCCAAACAGCCTGAGCTTATCGTATCCTCTTTTGCAAATATGGTTTCAACGCGCATCTGCGCCGTGTGTCTTAGCGCTAACGCACACGGACGCATTTTCGCGCATATCCGCCATA
>CAZBXN010000072.1:0-7661 GCA_964496015.1 uncultured Lachnospiraceae bacterium
AGCTGAGCGTGGTTATAACGCTCGCGCTCGCGTTTATATTCCTGCACGAAAAATTCACGGTGAAATCGCTCATAGGCTGCATATTGATTACCGCAGGAACGATGTTTTTAGCATTGTGAAAGGAGTAATGTATTATGATGAGAAATCCTGAAGAAACAATAGGAAAAATGATTGATAAAGCCGGTACAAGTTTTATCTCTTATATTGACAGCGAGGGCTATCCTGTTACAAGAGCAATGCTTTCTCCAAGAGAGCGCGAGGGGATAAAAACAATTTATTTCACAACAAACACATCTTCAAATAAAGTACAGTGCTTTAGAAAGAACAGTAAAGCGAGTGTTTATTTTGTCGATAAGCGTTTTTTCCGCGGGGTAAGTCTTGCGGGGACTATGGAAGTTTTGGAAACTGCCGAAGCAAAGGAACGAATTTGGCGCGATGGCGATATGATGTATTACCCTAAAGGCGTAACCGACCCCGATTACTGTGTACTGAAATTTACGGCGGTAAAGGGTAGGTATTACAGTAATTTTAAATCGGAGGACTTTGAGATAATATGAAGCTAAAAAAATTAAATTTTGATTTTTCGGTTTGCAAAGTTATTGACTTTTCGCAGGTGAATTTGGACAGCGAGTTTTGCTTTATCGGCAAAACCGATGAAGAAAAGTCGCTTGTCTGCATAACTGACGATGTACCCCAAAATGTAACGGAACGGGACGACGGCTGGCGGGCGTTTCGTATTGAGGGAACGCTGGACTTTTCTTTGATTGGGATTTTGTCAAAAATTTCGTCCCTGCTTGCGGAACACAAAATCGGCATATTCGCCGTATCAACATATAACACCGATTATATTTTGACAAAGGCAGATAATTTCGATAAGGCGTTGGAGGTACTTTGCAGTGCAGGATATGAGGTTATTTAAAGATGATTACATACAGAGAATTAAGTGAAAATGAAATTTGCAGAGAGCAGTTTGATGGGTTTATACGCCGTCAGGTTGTGAGAAAGTGTTACCGCCGTGAAAATGGCACATGGGTGATTAAAGACGACCCATTTATTGACGATTGGTCTGAAGGGGATTATGAATTTCTTGTAAAATGTCTTAAAAACACCGCGAGAACAGGCGGTTTTGTATACGGTGCGTTTTCAGACGATATTCTTAAGGGCTTTGTGTCGGTTGAGTCTGACTTTTGGAATGACGAATATCTGGACTTGTCAAGCATACACGTATCAGCGGATATGCGCGGTAAGGGAATAGGAAAAGCGCTTTTTACTGCGGCGAAAAAATGGGCAGAGGAAATGGGCGCAAAAAAGCTGTATATTTCAGCACATTCGGCTGTGGAAACGCAGTATTTTTACCGCGGCTTGGGCTGTGTTGACGCGCAGGTAACGAACAAAAAGCATGCTGATGCGGAGCCGTATGACTGTCAGATGGAATACAAATTATAAAAAAAGGGCTGTAAAAATAAGTTTACAGCTCTTTTTTCATATAGCCTGCAATTACATATTTTTTGCACTGTTGTCGATTGCCTGACCCGTGCCTTCGACTGCATCGCCGACAATGTCTGTCGCGCCCTCGACCGCGCCGCCGACAACGTCGCCTGTGCCCTTAACGGCATTTCCTACAACGTCGCCTGCGTCGTTTACCGCATTGCCCGCGTCGTCAACCATGTTGTTGCCGTCGTTTACGGTTCTATTTGACGCGCTGTTTGTTGACGGTCTGTTTGTTGCGGTTCCCGCGGTCTTATTGCCGTTTGTTCCGCAGGCGCTCAATGACATTGCCGCAGCAAGAGCCAATACAATTAAGTTTATTTTTTTCATTGTTAATTCCTCCATAAATTTTTTTGTATGAGTTTATACATAAGCTATTATTACCTAAAATTTAAATTTTATTAACAATTTATATGGAACAAAAAAGAAATAAAACCGTCTAATTTAACAGAAAAGGTAATTGTCAATAAAGATTGACAAAAAATACAAGGGTAAAGAAAGGAAAAAAATTATGAAAAAGAATTTACTTGCACTATTAACAGCGGCGGCTCTGCTTGTGCCGTCAGCGGCGGCATTTGCGGACGACACTCCGAATCTTCCGTCAGACCCTGCGGCAAACGCTTTGACAAGCACACCGCCCGCATTGACGGAAGCGGAGCAGAAAGAAAATCCCGTTTTGCCGGAATTGACAGCTCCGACAGTCCAGCCCGACACAGGACTTGACCTCAACGCTGTAACACCGCAGCCGACGGACGCGGCTCCTGCGGCAACAACAGCGGCGACAGCGGCGCCGTCAGCTACAACAGAACCGACAACGGCACCGGCAGCAACAGCCACGCCCGATGATTATGACGCAAAGCCAATAGAGCTTCCTTCAAGCTACATGGCTGCAAAAGTTACCGTTACGGCAATCGGCGAAGAGAAGATTGAATCGGTATTAGAGGGACAGGATAAGGAAAAGCAGGAAAATATTGTTAATTTCACAATTCTTAAAGAAACCGTTGTCTACGATTTGACAAGCGGCAAGAGTAAGGAAGTTAATGACATCAAGGTCGGCGACACAATTACCGTTTATACGGACAGTTACGCGCCCGCGCCGCTTGTTTTACCGCCCGTTTATCAGGCAGACGTTATTATAACAGGCGAGAGCAAGGAGCAGTTTGTTGACGTTGATACATATATTACAGAGGACGACATGCTCGTAAATATAGTAAACACGCTTGCGCTGAACCTTGACGACAAGGTTGAAATTGTTGACAGAGAAGGCAAGACGCTTGATAAAGCGGCTCTTGACAGAAAAGACCTTCTTGTTGTTTACTCGGCGTCAACAAAGAGTATTCCCGCGCAGACAACGCCGATAAAGGTAGTTGTTCTCGGTGAAAACGAGGCGGCGCTTGCTGATTTTGACTCGATACATATCGCGCCTTCAGACAAGAAGACTTTAGAGGTTAAAAAGAGCAACGGAAATATTGAAATCAGTGTAGACAATGTTCCCGTTGTATTCACAGACGCGAAGCCGTTTATTGACGAAAACAGCCGCACGCTTGTTCCCGTAAGAGCCGTATCGGAAATGCTTAATGCAGATGTTCAGTGGGACGACGCAACAAAAACCGCTACAATTCAGCAGAACGGTAAAATTGTAACGATTATAATCGGCAGCGATATTATGACGGTAGACGGAAACGCTGTTCAGATGGATACAAAGGCTATAATTTCAGAAAGCCGTACATATATTCCCATTCGCTTCGCGGCGGAAGCGCTGGGACTGACAGTAACATACGCTGAATAAGACTCTACCCGAGCTGAAAAGCTGTTATACAAAAAAACCAACGTGAATTTTTCCGTTGGTTTTTTTGTTGTTATCTTTCTTCAATCGGCTTGTATTCCTTATGCTCCGCAACCGCCTTGTATGCGGGACGGATAATTTTGCCGGGGTTTATCAGCTCCTCAATTCTGTGCGCCGACCAGCCCGCTATACGCGATACCGCAAAAAGCGGCGTGTAGAGTTCAAGCGGCAGGTCGAGCATACTGTAGACAAAGCCCGAATAAAAGTCCACGTTCGCGCTTACGCCCTTGTAGATTTTCCTCTCCTCCGCGATAACCTGCGGCGCGAGTTTTTCGACCTTTGAATATAGATTAAATTCGTCTTCCCTGCCCTTTTCTTTCGCAAGGCTTTCGACAAACGCTTTGAAAACGTCCGCTCTCGGGTCTGACAGCGAGTAAACCGCGTGACCCATTCCGTAGATAAGCCCCGATTTGTCAAAAGCTTTTTTGTTGAGTAAATCCGACAAATACTGCTCGATTTCCCTGTCGTCGTTCCAGTTTTTAATGTTCTTTTTCATGTCCTCGAACATCTGACCGACCTTTACGTTCGCGCCGCCGTGACGCGGGCCTTTTAATGAGCCGAGCGACGCCGCGATTGTAGAATATGTATCCGTTCCCGTTGACGTTACAACGTGGGTTGTAAAGGTCGAGTTGTTGCCGCCGCCGTGTTCGGCGTGAAGAACAAGCGCAAGGTCGAGAATTTTCGCTTCTAATTTTGTGTATGAACTGTCGTTTCTGAGCATGTGCAGCAAATTTTCAGCCGTCGAAAGCCCGGGCTTCGGCGCGTGAACCACAAAGCTGCCGTTGTCGTGGTAATATGAATGTGCCTGATAGCCGTATACCGACAGCATCGGGAACTGAGCTATAAGCTGTAAGCACTGCCGAAGCACGTTCGGTACGGAGATGTCGTCCGCCTTGTCGTCGTAGGCGTACAGCGTCAGCACACTTCGGGAGAGCGTGTTCATCATGTCGCGGCTCGGCGCTTTCATTATAATATCGCGTACAAAGCTCGGCGGGATTGAGCGGTACGACGCCAAAAGCGCAGTAAAGTCCTCAAGCTGCCGTTTATCGGGCAGCTCGCCGAAAAGCAGCAGATACGCCGTTTCCTCAAATCCGAACCGCTTATCATGCACAAATCCGCGGATTATATCTTCAATATTGTAGCCATGATAAAAAAGCTGTCCCCGACAAGGAACATCTTGTCCGTTTACATTTTCGCTTGCCTTGACCTCGCTTATTTCCGTAAGCCCTGTCAGCACGCCCTTGCCGTTTATGTCGCGCAAGCCGCGCTTTACCTCGTATTTTGAGTATAAATTTTGGTCAATCGTCTTGTTTTTTCTGCATATTTCCGTAAGCTCCAGTATCTGCGGGCTTAATTCGGAAGAAATCATCTCGTTCATGGCAGCCTCCTTTCACCTCTGTCTTAAAATTTTGAATAATACCTTGATTATATTATATCAGCTAAATTTAAAAAAATGATGAATATTATGTAAACTTATTATGAATTCTTGAAATTATATGAAACTTGTGGTAAAATAACAGCAGATTATTTGAAAGGACTGAAAAAAATGGTATATATTTTACTTGCGGACGGATTTGAGGAAATTGAGGTTATTACGCCGCTGGACATCATGCGCCGTGCGGGAATTGACGTAAAAACCGCGTCAATTGCCGAAAAAACGGTTACGGGCGCGCACGGAATACAGATAACGGCGGACATTTTAATAAACGAAGTAAACGCCGCCGACGCCGAGCTTATCATGCTCCCCGGCGGCGAGGGTCACGAACGTCTTGACGCGTCGAATGACGTGCATGCGCTTATAAATTATGCCGTAACGCATGATTTGTATATCGCGGCAATCTGCGCCGCGCCGTCAATTATCGGCAAAAAAATGCTGCTTGACGGCAAAAACGCGACCTGTTACCCGGGATTTGAAAAATTCCTTTACGGCGCGAAGATAAGCCCCGACAAGGCGGTCGTTGACGGAAAAATCATAACGGGCAAGGGACCGGGCGCGGCGAGCGAATTCGGTTTCGCAATCGTTGAAATATTAAAGGGCAAAAATACTGCCGACAGTCTTAAAAAGGCGATGCAGTATGAATAAAGACGCTTTGCGCGCGGAAATGCGCGCGCTTCGGCGTGGTCTGACCGCGCGGGAGGTTGAGGAAAAGAGCCGGAAAATCCGTAAAAATCTTTTAAATTCCGACAAATACAAAAACGCGCAGACGGTTTTATTATACCTTTCGGCGTTTAAAGAACCGTCTACGGCGGAAATTATCGCGGACGCGCTAAGTCAAAAAAAACGCGTCGCCGTTCCGATAAGCAACACGGAGGATTTTACGCTGACGCTTTCATATATAACGGGTCTTGACGGTCTGCAAAAGGGCGCGTACGGTATTTCAGAGCCGAAAAATATAATAAAAGCCGATATTGCGGACATTGATTTTGCCGTTATCCCGGGGCTTGCGTTTGACAAAAGCGGGAATAGGTTAGGTTTCGGCAAGGGCTATTACGACAGGCTTTTAACAGAATTAAAGGCGGAGAAAACCGCGCTTTGTTATTCGTTTCAGATGTTTGACAAAATACCGTCGGACGCGCACGATATACCGATGAATACTATAATTACGGAGGATGGAATTTATGCTGTTTGATTCGCACGCACACTACAATGACGAGCGTTTTCGGGAGGACGCGGACGAGGTTTTGTCCTCTATGAATGAAAATAACGTGGGGCTTATTATGAACTCGTGCTCGGACATTTCCGAAATACCCGATATTCTGCACCTTTGCGAAAAATATCCGTTTGTTTACGCGTCCGTGGGCGTTCATCCGCACGAGGTTGAAAACCTCAAAGAGAGCGACATGAATATTTTAAGGGAATATTCAAAAAACGAAAAAGTTAAGGCGATAGGCGAAATCGGACTTGATTACTTCTATGATTTTTCGCCGCGCGATTTGCAGAAAAAGTGGTTCAGACGGCAGACGGAGCTTGCCAAAGAACTTAAAATGCCCGTGATTATCCACGACCGCGACGCGCATAAGGACTGCATGGATATTCTGCGGGACTGCGATATTCGCGATATAGGCGGTGTGTTCCACTGCTATGCGGGAAGCGTTGAAATGGCGCGGGAAATCCTTGATTGGGGCATGTATATCGCATTCGGCGGCTCGCTGACGTTTAAAAAGTCGGTAAAGCCGAAGGAGGTCGCGGCATATGTGCCGCTTGACCGTATGGTAATTGAAACGGACTGTCCGTATCTTACGCCCGAGCCGCATAGGGGCAAGCGGAACAGCTCGCTTTATATTCACTATGTCGCGGAAAAAATTGCGGAAATCAAAAACATTTCCGTTGAAGAGGTCGAAAATGCGACATATGAAAACGCGAAAAGACTTTTTAATATAGATTAAGGGGTTATAATATGTGGATTGCACTTGTTTCGCTTTACGGAATATTTAAGGGAATACGCGACATCGCAAAGAAAAAAGCGCTTGAAAAGAATACGACAATAGAGGTTTTGTTTTTCTATACGCTGGTAAGCTTTTTGTTTGTGACGCCCGAAGCAAAAAGCGCGGTATCAATGGATATGCACTATATCGGCTTTATAGTGGTAAAGTCGTGCATTATATTTATCGCGTGGATTTGCAGCTTCAGGGCGATAAGCAAGCTGCCGATAGGCTTTTTCGGAATTATGGATATGTCGCGCGTGGTGTTCGCGTCGGTTCTCGGCGTGACAGTGCTCGGCGAGGCTATGACGGGCGGCAGACTGTTCGGAATGGCGCTCGTTATTTTGGGACTGCTGCTTGTAAATCTCAAAAAAGAAAAAAACGGCGGAAAAACCCGCACAAAGTACATAATTTTAATTATGGTATCATGCCTGATGAACGCAATATCGGAGCTTCTCGATAAATTTCTTATGGGGCATATCGAAAGCGGTCAGCTTCAGTTTTGGTATATGTTTTTCCTTGTGCTGCTGTATTTGGGCTATATGCTTGTCACGCGCGAAAAAATCAATTTTAAAGCCCTCAAAACAAATTACTGGATACTTATTATGAGCGTGCTGTTTGTTGTGGGCGACAAGGCGCTGTTTGTCGCGTGCGGCTATCAAAACAGCACCGTAATCGCAATGACGCTTATTAAGCAATGCTCCGTTATGGTGACGATTATCGGCGGCAGGCTTGTATTTAAAGAAAAGCATACGCTTTACCGTATGCTTTGCGCCGCAATTATTATAGCGGGTATTTTGGTCGCGGTTCAGTAACCGCGGCTGTTTTATTTCAACCAAAAATAAAAATCGGAACAGGCATTGCCTGTTCCTTTCTTGGTGGAGATAAGGGGATTCGAACCCCT